>NZ_JBHVWC010000036.1:67349-100031 GCF_042882445.1 Kitasatospora sp. NPDC058218
CGGGGGGCCCCGCCCCCCTCTCACACGTCGCAAAAGGCCCGCCGACGCCCGCCCCCCGGCTCCCGCCACCCGCCGGCCGGGAGACGGGCCCGAGGGTGGGCCCGAGGTGGCTACCGCTTGGGGGCGATCAGGCGGACGCCGGACCAGTCCTGGGCGGCGCCGACGGACCTGACCTGGGAGAGGCCGGCGGTCTGCGCGGCCTCGGCGATGTCACCGGGCTCGATGTATCCGTCCCGCCCGGTCTTGGGGACGAGGAGCCAGATCACGCCGCCGTCCGCCAGCATCCCGATGGCGTCGACCAGTGCGTCGGTCAGGTCGCCGTCGTCCTCGCGGAACCAGAGCAGGACCGCGTCGGCGACGTCGTCGTAGTCCTCGTCCACGAGGTCCTGGCCGGTGATCTCCTCGATCGCCTCGCGGAGTTCCAGGTCGACGTCGTCGTCGTAGCCGATCTCCTGCACGACCTGGCCGGGCTGGAAGCCCAGCCGGGCCGCGGGATTGGTCCGCTCTTCTGTGCTCATCACTGCCTCCGGTGCCACGGGCCGCGCCTGTCGCCGCCCTCCCGGTAGCCAATCAGACACGGAGGGTGTTCGGCCGCAGGTCGCGCGCCGGATGCCGGGGTGGTGGTCAGCGCGCGCTGTCCGGGTGTCCGGCCGGGCGGACGGCGACCGCGTCGATCTCGAAGAGCATCCCCGGCAGGGCGAGCGAGGCGACCCCGCTGAGCGTCTGGGCGGGCAGCCGGTCGGCCCAGGCGCCGTGCAGCGCCTTGCCGAGGACGGTCAGCTTCGCCAGGTCGTGGTCGACGATGTACGAGCCGAGCCGGACGACGTGCTCGAAGCCGAGCCCGACGCCGGCGAGTGCGGTGCGCAGGTTGTCGAGGGACCGCTCGACCTGGGCGGCGAAGTCGCCGGGCACGACCTGGCCGGTGGAGTCGGAGGCGTACTGCCCGGCGATGAACACCGGCTCCCCGGTGGCCGAGGCGGCGTGGCTGTAGCCGAACGGGGTGGGGTCGTGCAGCTCGGCGGGGTTGGTGAGGGTGCGGGCGTCGCTCATGTGCGGTGCTTCCTTCGGGTGTGGTGGGTCGGTCGGGCTCGCATCGGTGGTGCGGACGAGGGGGCTCCGTCGGAGGTGCCGTCCTCGTTCACGGGGACCACTGTGCCGAGGGGTGCGCACGATCGGCCGACGGCCTGCGCACGGCCCGTCCGGTGCCCGCGCCATCGGCGAGTTGACGGTCCCGCTGCTCCCGTGGGGCCCGCTGTCGGCCGTCCCCGTCGGAGGGTGAGAATGGGCGGGTGACCACTGCCAAAGACATCGTCCGGGCGTTCCTGTCGGAGGTCCGCTCCGGGGCGCACCCCGAGCGGGCCGAGCACTTCATGGCCGAGCACGTCCTGGCCCACCAGGTCCAGTCGGAGAACCCCGCCACCGTGCGGCGCACGGCGCAGCAGTTCGCCGAGCACGTCGGCGAGATGCTGGCGGCCTACGGACCGTTCGAGTTCGTGGTGGACGAACTCCTGGCCGACGGCGACCGCGTCTACGCCCGGTGGACCCAGCACGGGCACCACCTCGCACCGGTCGACGGTCGTCCGCCGACGGGCCGGCCCCTGACGGAGAAGGCCAGTGCGGTCTACCGGGTCGAGGCCGGGCGGATCGTGGAGTACTGGATCCAGATCGACCGGCAGGGCCTCCTCGCCCAGCTCGGCGCCGGCGAGGCCTGACCGCTCCCCACGGCACCCCACCGCTTCCCACGGGGCCCCACCGCTTCCCGGCGCGCCGGGTCGGCCCTAGGGCAGGTCCTGTTCGGCCCAGATGGTCTTGCCGTTGCGGGTGTAGCGGCTGCCCCAGCGGCCGGTGAGCTGGGCGACCAGGTACAGGCCGCGGCCGCCCTCGTCGGTGAGGCGGGCCCGGCGCATCCGCGGCTGGGTGGCACTGGGGTCGGAGACCTCGCAGGTCAGCCGCTCCGCGCGGATCAGCCGCACCTGGACCGGGCCGCCGGCGTAGCGGATGGCGTTGGTGACCAGCTCGCTCAGCACGAGTTCGGTGGTGAAGACCAGCTCCTCCAGCCCCCAGGAGCGCAGCTGCGCCGTCGCCTGCTCCCGGACCCCTGCGACGGCGGCCGGGTCGGCCTCCAGCGAGAAGGTGGCGGTGGCGTCGGACGGCACCGCGCGGGTGCGGGCGAGCAGCAGGGTGACGTCGTCGGCCAGACGGTGCGCCGGGTGGCCTTCGACGATCTCCCGGCCGAGCTCGCGCAGTGGCGCGGTGACGGTGCCGGGGCGGGCCATCCGGCTGCGCAACTCGGCCAGACCCTCGTCGAGATCGCCCCCGTACCCCCGGATCAGCCCGTCGGTGTAGAGCGCCAGCACGCTGCCGGGCGCCAGCTCGACCTCCGCGACCTCGAAGGGCAGCCCGCTGACGCCCAGCGGCGGGCCCGGGCGCACCGGGACGTACTCGACGGTGCCGTCCGGGGCGGCGACGGCGGGCGGCGGGTGCCCGGCGGAGGCCATCGCGCACCGCCGCGAGACCGGGTCGTAGACGGCGTAGACGCAGGTGGCGCCGAACGGGCCGGTCCGGTGGCCGACGGGCCAGTCGCCGTCGTCCCCCGGCTTCCCGGCCTCGACGAGCAACTGGCAGACCAGGTCGTCGAGGTGGACCAGCAGCTCGTCGGGCTCCAGATCGAGGTCGGCGAGGGTGCGGACGGCGGTGCGCAGCCGGCCCATGGTGGCGCTGGCCTCCAGTCCGTGGCCGACCACGTCCCCGGCGACCAGCGCGACGCGGGCCGAGGAGAGCGGGATCACGTCGAACCAGTCGCCGCCGACGCCACTGGCGGTGTCGGTCGGCAGGTAGACGCTGGCGGTGGTCACGGCGGCGGTCTCGGTCTGCGCGGGCGGCAGCAGGCTGCGCTGGAGGCTGACCGCGGCGCGGTGCTCGCGGGTGTAGCGGCGGGCGTTGTCCAGGGCGAGGGCGGCGCGGGCGGCGATCTCGTGCAGCAGGTCCAGATCGGCCGGCTCGTAGGCGAGTCGATGGGCGGCGCGGTGGACGGTCACCCGGCCGAGCAGGCTGCCCCGGGCGCGCAGCGGTGCGGCCATCCTGGTGGCGGTCGGCTCGGCCGCGGTCGGCTCGGCCGCCCCGCCGGCGGCGGTCGGTGGGCCCTCGGTGTCGAACACCACCGCCGCCGGGTCCGCGTCCGGGTCCGCCTCCGCGTCCGTCAGCAGGTCCGTGGCCCCGGTGACGGCGGTCCGGCGGAGCAGCAGGCGTCCGTCCCGGCCGGGTGCCGGTTCCTCGCCGGTGAACACCGCCTCCGCGACCTCGACCACGGCCAGGTCGGCCAGCCCGGGCGCCAGGACGGCGGCGAGATCCTCGGCGGTGCCGGTGACGGAGAGCGATCCGCCGACGGCCGCGGTGGCGCGGTGGAGCACCGCCAGGCGCTCGCCGGAGCGGTGCAGTTCCGTGACATCGGTGAACAGCGCCGTCACGCCGATCACCTGCCCGTCGGTGGCCTGCAACCGGAAGGCCGAGATCGCCATCGCCGCACCGCCGCGCGGAGCCTCGATCGTCCGCACCAGCTCGCCCGAGAGCACCAGCGGCCGGCCCGTCCGCAGCACCTCGCGCAGGTGCTGCTCGACCGCGTCCGCGTCCTCCACCTGGAGGAAGTCCCCGAGGCGCCGACCGGTCAGGTCCGGTGGGAGGCCGGTGTAGGGGAGCAGATGGGTGTTGGTCCTGACCAGCCGCAGCTGGTCGTCGAACACGGCGAGGCCCACCCGGTCCTGCAGGAACAGCTCGCGGGTGAACGCCTGGTCCTGCCGCCACTGGGCGACCAGCCCGGCGGGGGCGGCGAGCACGAAGTACCGGGCGGCTCCGGGCGGCTCTCCGGGGCCGGCGTCCTCCAGCGGGAGCACCTGGAAGACGATCCCCAGCTCCTCGCCCCGGCCGGAGCGCACCAGCGCCGTGCCGGACCAGGTCTGCGAAGACCGCTGCGCCGCGCGCTCCGCCCGGTGCTCGGCCAGCAGGGCGGCCCAGGTGGCCGGGTCCGCCAGCAGCTCACGGGCCGGGCGGCCGCAGACCTCGTGCGCGGGCAGGGCCAGCAGCCGCTCGGCCTCCCGGGTCCAGCGGACGATCCTGCCGTCCGCGTCCAGCAGGGCACCGGCCGCGCTGTCGACGAAGGGGGGCCGTCGGCTGTCCATGGTCTGCACCTCGGATGTGTCGTGCCGTCTCGGCCGGTTGCGGTCCGTCCGTCCGATGGTCGCCCGCCCTCCGGTCGGCGGGACGCGTGCCGTCGCGTGCCGCCACCCGGGTGACGGGCGGGGCCCCGCCGTCGCCGGGGCGCCACCTGTCGGGCGGGGGGCGCGGCCGGGGCCGGGGAAAGGAGCGGGACCGGCCGCCGGGCGTACCCGGTACCGGGCGGTCCCGGCGCGGCCGACCGGGGACCGGTGGCCCGGGGGAGGGCGTCCGCCGTGCTCATCCGGGCCGCTCCTGTCCTCCGGCCACGAGCGTGCCGGTCCGTGCCCCCTGCTGCGCGGGCCGGGGCCTCTCCATCATCCCCCCGGAGCGCGTGGCCGCCAGTCACGGCCGGCCGGAGCCCTGGCCGCCTGCGTTCACCGGCTTCGGCACCGGTGCCTCGTCGGCCCGGGCGGCCTCGGCTCGTGGAAGGCCGGGGGTCGCCCAACTGGGCTTGCGAAAATGCCCGTTGGGTCGAACCGGCGGGTAACACTACGCTGAGCCGCCTCGATCCCGAGTCGTCGGGCCCGGTCCACCGTGCGTCACCGCGATCGGCCGGCCCGGGCGCAGACCACGCAGGAGGCACGATGACGATCCCGACCCGGGCCCCGGCTCCGGTTCCTGTTCGGCTCCGTGCCCAGGCGGCCGCCGTCCGCGTGGCCTACGCGCTGCCGAGGCCGCTGCGCCGACTGATCGCGGGCACGCCCGTCCGGCGGGACGGCCAGCGGCTCGCCCTCGACGCCCAGTTGCTGCTGAGCCTGCAGCGGATCTCCGGAAACCACCTGGTCAGGCCCGGCGGGGTGGCGCCGTCCCGGGCGGGGCTGGACCACGGCCGCCACCTGGTGGGCGGCCCGGTGATCGAGCCGGTGGCCACCAGGGAGATCCGGATCCCGGTCGAGTACGGCGAGCTGCCGGCCACCCTGTACACGCCGGCCGGCCTGGCCGGCCCGTCGGGGCTGCTGGTCTTCTTCCACGGCGGGGGCTGGGTGCTCGGCACCCGGGGCAGCCACGACAACACCGCGCGCTTCCTCGCCCGGCACGCGGGCGTCCGGGTGCTCTCGGTCGAGTACCGGCTGGCGCCCGAGCACGTCTTCCCGGCCGCCGTGGACGACGCGCTGGCCGCCTTCGACCACGCCCACGCCGAGGCCGCCGACCTCGGTGCCGACCCGGACCGGATCGCGGTCGGCGGCGACAGCGCGGGCGGCAACCTGGCCGCCGTCACCGCCCAGCTGGCGGTGCGGCGCGGCGGCCCCGCGCCCGCGTTCCAGCTGCTCTTCTACCCGGCCACCGACGCCTCCCGGCGTCGGCGCTCCCGGGAGTTGTTCGCCGACGGCTTCCTCCTCACCAGCGCGCACATGGACTGGTTCGCCGACCACTACGCGCCCGAGGGCGTGGACCGCTCCGACCCGAGGATCTCGCCGCTGCTCACCCCCGATCTGACCGGCTTGCCGCCCGCCTACGTCGCCACCGCCGGGTTCGACCCGCTGCGTGACGAGGGCGAGGCGTACGCGGAGAGGCTGAGGGAAGCCGGGGTGGTGGTCGCGCTCAGCCGCCAACCCGACCTGATCCACGGCTACGTCAACTACCTGGGGATCGGCCGGCGGTTCCGCGAGGCGACGGCGGAGGCCGCCGGGGCGCTGCGGCTGGCGCTCAGCCCGAACGCGTAACAGGCCGGGCCCGCCGCCCCGGAGGCCGCATCGGGGCGAGCCGGCGGAGCCCCGCCGGGGGCCGGTGCGCGAGGGCTTCTCGCGCCCGGCCTCTTATTGTACTCTCCGTCTAATAAGCGGGGGCGGGCGGGAACCCCGCGCAGGGCACGCACCTGGAGGCAGCCATGGCTCACCCCGGCACGGCGACAGGAATCCACGGCCACACCTCGGCCGACGACGACGTCTCGAAGCGGCTGCTCGACTCGGCCGCGACCCTCTCCTACGACCCGGCGACCGAGATCGACTGGGACGCGCCGCTCCCGGCGGACGGCTACGGGCTCAATCCGGAGTGGAGCACGCTCTACGGCACCCGGCTGTGGGACGAGATGACCGAGGAGCAGCGGGTCACCCTCACCCGGCACGAGGTCTGCTCGATCATGACCACCGGCATCTGGTTCGAGATGATCCTGCAGCAGATGGTGCTGCGCGACCAGTACCTGAAGAACCCGGCCGGCGCCGAGTTCCGCTTCGCCCTCACCGAGATCGCCGACGAGTGCCGGCACTCGATCATGTTCGCGCGCGCCTGCGAGAAGATGGGCGTCCCGCAGTACCGGCCGGCCGCCGCGATCGCCCAGGCCGGTCGCCTCTTCAAAGCCACCGCCAAGGGCGAACTCGCCTACGGCGGAATCCTGGTGGCCGAGGAGGTGCTCGACGTCATGCAGCGCGACTGGATGCGCGGCGAGAACGTCCTGGAGATCGTGCGCGGGACGTCCCGGATCCATGTCGTCGAGGAATCGCGGCACATGAAGTTCGCCCGCCAGGAGATCCGCGAGCGGCTGCGCGGCGCGGGGCGAGCCCGCCGCCGGGCCGCCGGGACCGGCATCGCGGTGGCCGCCTACGTCATCGTCGGCAGCATGGTCCACCGGGGCGTGTACGCGGCCGCCGGCCTCGACACCGAGCGGGCGCTGGCGGAGGTGCGCGCCAACCAGCACCGCAAGGCGATGATGCGCACCAGCTCCGGCCACCTGATGGCCTTCCTCGCCGAGAGCGGCCTGCTCAACCGCTCCGCGGCGGCGGTCTACCGCCGCGTCGACATGCTCTGACCCGACCGGACCCGCGCCGATGTCCGCGCCGACCTCCGCCCGCCCCGGCGCGGCCGGACCGGACCCGCCCCGCCCCGGTGCGACCCGACCGACCCGACCGACCCCCACGCAGCGAGGACCTCACCCGGCCATGGCCTACGCGATCACCCAGACCTGCTGCAACGACGCCTCGTGCGTGTCCGTCTGCCCGGTCAACTGCATCCACCCCACCCCGGACGAGCCGGAGTTCGGCCGCACCGAGATGCTCTACATCGACCCGGCCGCCTGCATCGACTGCGGCGCCTGCGCGGACGCCTGCCCGGTCGACGCCGTCTTCCCCGTCGACCGGCTCACCGGCCCCGACACCGTGTTCGGGCAGCTCAACCGCGACTACTACCGGGACCACCCCACCGACCACGGCTGGGGGGCGCCGACCTTCCCCCGGAGCCTGCCGAACGACCTCGGGACGCTGCGCATCGCCATCGTCGGCACCGGCCCCTCAGCGAGCTACACCGCCCAGTCGCTGCTGCGCACCACCGGCGCGGAGATCACCATGATCGACCGGCTGCCGGTCGCCGGCGGTCTGCTGCGGCACGGCGTCGCCCCCGACCACCAGTCGACCAAGCGGATCGCCGAGAGCTTCGCGAGCGTGTTCCACCACCCCCGCCTGCGGGTCCACCTCAATGTCGAGATCGGCAGGGACCTCACCCACGCCGAACTGGCCGCCCACCACCACGCCGTGGTCTACGCGGTCGGCGCCGCCACCGACCGCCGGCTCGGCCTGCCCGGCGAGGACCTCCCCGGCAGCCTGCCCGCCACCACCTTCGTCGGCTGGTACAACGCCGACCCGACCGTCCCCGCCGAGGCCGTCGACCTCTCCTCCGAGCGGGTCGTCGTGGTCGGCAACGGCAACGTCGCCGTGGACGTCGCCCGGATCCTGCTGCTGGACCCGGACCGGCTCGCCGCGACCGACATCGCCGACCACGCCCTCGCGGCCCTGCGGGACAGCCGGGTGCGCGAAGTGGTGCTGCTCGCCCGCCGGGGCCCCGAGCAGGCGGCCTGGACGCGGCCCGAGTTCCTCGCCCTCCGGCACCTGCCCGGCGTCGAACTCGTCGTCGCGGACCACCCCGAGGTCCGCGCCGCGATCGCCGCCGCGCCGCCCGGCTCCAAGGCCGCGCTGCTCGCCGGGCTGCCGTTGGAGGGCGTCGACGGCGGCGAGCCGCCGCGCCCCGGCCGGCGGATCGTGCTGCGCTTCTTCGCCGCGCCCACCGAACTTTTCGGCGCGGGACGGGTCGAGGGCGTCCGGCTCGGCGGGACGGCGCTCGCCGACGGGCCCGACGGGCCGCGTGCCGAACCCACCGGTGAGCAGGGCCTCATCCGTGCGGGCCTGGTGGTGCGGTCCATCGGCTACCGGGGCGTGCCGGTGCCCGGCCTGCCGTTCGCCGCGGCCGCCGCGGCCGTTCCGCACCGGGGCGGCCGGGTGATCGATCCGGAGTCCGGCCGCCCGCTGCCCGGTACGTACGTGGTGGGCTGGGCCAAGCGAGGCCCGTCCGGCGGGATCGGTGCCAACCGGGCCTGCGCCCAGGAGACCGTGGGCGCCCTACTGGACGACGCCGCCGCGGGCGCGCTGTCCGATCCGGCCGGTACCCGCCGGGAGTTGGCCCGGCTGGTCCGCAGCCGGCGGCCGGACGCGGTCGGGCTGAGGCACATGCGGGCCATCGACCGCGCCGAGCGCGCCCTCGGCGCGGCCGCCGGCCGCCCCCGGGTCAAACTCGCCACCCTCCCCGCCCTGCTGGCCGCCGGCCGCCGCTGACCGCCCCCGTACGCGGCCGGCCGGCGACCGGAAGTCCGGTCGGCCGCACGCGGGCCCCGGGTGCGGCCGCCGGAGCGCCGGCGGCCGCCGTGCCTCACTGTCAGGCGGGCAGGAGCGAGTACAGGTCCGGCCGGTCGCCCTGGGTGATCTGGTTGCCGTTCTGACCGAAGGTGCCGGAGGCCGTCACCCACAGGCGGGAGTGCTGCCCCTGGAGGGCGAACAGGTTGGTGCCGGGCACCTTCGTCTTCACGAACTGCTGCTCGGTGGGGATGTGGTCGCTGAAGCAGCCGGTGGTGACGATCCAGGCCCCGTAGAACGTGGCGTCGCTGCCGACGGCGAGGCACCAGTGCCGCCAGCTGTCCTGGAAGACCACCGTCTCGGTGCCGTCGGCCTCGGGCCGGTGACAGTAGATCCACTTCTGGTTGGACTCGCCGGTCCAGACGTACTGGATGACCGAGCCGTGGTTCCCGGGCGACAGGGCGACGGTCAGCGCCAGATCGCTGGGGGTCGGGGCCTTGATGCGGTAGAGGCCCCCGTCGCAGGTGAAGTCGCCCCAGGTGGTGGTGAGGGCGGCCGGGGCCGGGGCGGGAGCCGCCACGGCGGCCGGGGCGGCGGTGAACAACAGGGCGAAGGCGGCGGCCGCGGTGCCGAGCGCGGCCATCCGGCGCCCCACCCCGAAGCGGAACCGGTGCAGAAGAGTCATCGTGAACTCGCTTTCACAGCTGAGGGTTCGAGATGCGGCGACAGGCGATCAGCAGAAGAGCCGCAGTCGGGCGGCCGCACGCAGGGTGCCGGCCGGCTCGGGCCAGGCGCAGGAGACGGTGCCCTGCTCGGGAACGTCGAAGGTGACGAAGGTGCCGGGGCCGCCGGGGTTGGTGTTGATCCAGTACCCGGTGCCCGGGCCGGAGCGCGCGCAGAGGTACCGGACCCACTCGCCGGTCACCTTTCGGGTGCCGCGGTAGAGGCCGTAGTAGCCGGGGCTGTTGAAGTTCACGGTGTCGGTGACGGTCGTGGTCCGGGTGCTCGACTTGGTGGTGGCCACCGAGAAGCCGACCTTGGCGCTGACCTTGACGAAGAGCGCCTTGAAGTCGGCGGTCACCTCCACGCTGTTGTTGACCGTGGTGCTCACGGAGTCGATCTCGGACAGCGTCTTGGTGTACTGGCCGGTGGTCCCTGGGGTGATGGCGACCGCGAGGAAGTCGGTGACGGTCGGCTCGACCCGGGCCGTGACGACGTCCTCCCAGAGGTAGTCCCGGTCCGGGTTGCAGACGGGGTTCGGGGGCGGGTCGGCCTGTGCGGGGGCGGCGCCGAGCCCGAGGCCGGCCACCGCGAACAGTGCGGCGAAGCCTGAGGTGAGGGCGGCGCGTCGGTTGCGCGAAGCCATGGGGGTGCTCCTCCGGTCGGATGGGATGCGACGGGAGCCGTGTCTCGTCCATGTCACGGCTCCCGGTACGGGCATCCTCGCGTCCGGGGCGGGGCGGCCGGTATCCCAACCTTCTGGGGTGGATCCGGCCCGAACCATCTCCGGCGGGTACGTCAACAAGCCTGGTGGAAAAGGAAAGTGACGGAGGGTCGGGTGTCACGATTGCGACTGCCGAGCCGAACGGTACGCGTGTCGCCTCAGCGCCCGAGGACCGCACCGCCGTTGACGCCGATGACCTGCCCGGTGACGTAGCCGGCCTCCGGGGAGGCCAGATAGGCGACGGCGGCCGCCACGTCCCCCGGGGTGCCGGCCCGGCCGACCAGGGTGGCGGAGATCTTGTCGGCGTGGAACTCCGGAGTCCAGTCGCTGCCGAAGATCTCGGTGGACTCGACGTAGCCGGGGGCGAGGATGTTGACGGTGATGCCCTCCGGGCCGAACTGTCGGGCGAGGCCGAAGCCCCAGCCGTGCAGGGCGGCCTTCGCGGCGGCGTAGGAGCCGGCCGAGTGCGGGCCGGCGCCGCCGCGCTGGGCGGCGGCGGAGCTGATCAGGATCAACCGGCCGCCCGGGCGGCGAAGATGGTCGGCGAGGGCGGTGGTGAGCAGCACGGCGGTCAGCAGATTGGTGTCCAGGTCGCGCCGCCAGGCCTCGGCCAGGGTCTCCAGGGAGGCGTCCGCAGGCGGGGTGATCACCGCTCCGGCGTTGTTGACGAGCACGTCCACCGGGCCGAGTGCCGCGATGGCCGCGGCCGCCTCCGTGACCTCGGCGGCCACCGTGAGGTCGGCCGCGATCGGCACCACGGCGGCCCCGATCTCCGCCGCCGCCTCTGCCAGCACCTCGGCGCGCCGTCCGAGGATCGCCACTCGGTAGCCGCGTCCGGCGAGTTCCGCCGCGACGGCCCGCCCGATCCCCGTCCCGCCGCCCGACACCACCGCGGTCCGCCGCTGCTCCATCGTCTGCGCCCCCTGGTCCTGCGACTCCGACAGCTCCGTACCGGATCCTACCCGGTGGTAACTTTTCGTCGCGGCCGGACGGTGCTACCCGCCCGAGGGGGTGACGAGGCGTCAGGCCAGCGCGCTCCCGCCGTCGGGGTGGAGGGGCTTGCCGTAGACCGTCGAGCTGGACCGGATCGTCATCCCCACCCGCTCGTACAACGCGAGGGCGCCGGTCTCCGAGTGCGTCCACAGCGTGCACGCCCGCCGCCCGTGCCGCTGGAAGTCGCGGAAGGCCTCCAGGAGCAGGGCGCGGGCGATCCCCCGGTTGCGGTGGTCCCGCCGGACCGCGACCCGCTCGACATAGCCCTCGCCGGACTCCGGGACGTCCAACGACAGCACCGCGCCGACCAACTGCCCGTCGGCGAACGCCAGGGGCGAGAGCGCCGGCGCGAAGGCGGCCCGCTCGACGGTGTGCCGCGCCCACTCCTCGTAGGGCTTGCGCCGCACCTGCCACTCGTCGAACGCGTCCTCGGTGAGCAGGTACGCCGCCCGCTCGTCGCCGGGCCGGAACGGCCGGACGGTGATCCCCGCCGGTGGCGCGGGCACCACCGGCTCGGCGGGCAGCGGGTACTCCAGCAGCCACTGGGTGACGAACGCCCCGTACCCGCGGGTCCGCAGCAGCGCGACGGCCGCCCGGTCGCCGTCCAGGAGGGTCTGGGAGAGCCGCTCGCTGCCCAGCTGCCGCGCCCGGGCCTCGGCCCAGTCCAGCAGGGCGCCGCCCAACCCCTCGCCCCGGTGGGCGGGGTGGACGTCGACCTTGCTCCGCCGCCCGCCGTGCACCCAGGCCCGGCCGACCACCGCCCCCGCCGCGTCCTGCACCAGCAGGGTGTCGCGCACCGGGTCCAGGTCGGGCAGTGCGAGGTCGGCGGCCACGCCGTCGGCGGCGTTCTCGGCCCGGATCCAGGCGTCGCCGAGCAGGTCGCGTTCGCAGGCGGTGACCAGCCGGTGGATCGCCGGTGCGTCGGCGGGGGTGGCGGCCCGGCTCCGGTAGCGGGTCGGGAGGGACGGCAGCGGAAGTCGGGGCATGATGTGACTCTGCGCCATCGGTGGCCGATCTGTCGACCGGGTCGGCCGAGTCGGGTCGGTGGGACGGGGCATCGACCGCGCCCGCGTCCGCGTCCGCGCCGGGACGTCCCCCACCACCGGTGTGCCGTTCGCCATCGCCGTGCCCCTCCCCATGCCGGATCCCCTCCGGTGGCGCCGGTGCTCGCCGCAGGTCCCCCTTCGATGACCTCAGCCGGGATTGCGGTCGACCCCCGGCCGTGGACGGCCGTCCTCCGCGCGGTGCACGACCGCCTCCCCCGCGGGGGTGAGCCGGTCCCGTCCCCCGGAGGACGCGGCCGAGGTGGTGGCGCTGCGACCTTGGTGACGGAAGCAGTCGCGCGGCCCGTCGACCGGGCCTTCGGCCGGGGAGGACACATGAACGCCGTTACGAGGATGAGGAGTTTGCACGGCCGGACGGCAGCGGGCGTACCGCGCTGGGCGGTGCTCGCCGCCTACGCCGTCACCCTGACGACGCTGCCCTCCTGCATCTGGCGGATCGCGGCCATGATCTTCGACGCGCCGCTGCTGGAGCACGACGCGGCCGCCCAGCCCTCGCCGGCGTTCTCCCCCGGGTGGTGGTACATCATCGCGCTGAGCGTGGTCAGCGAGGCGCTGGCGTTCCTCGCGGTCGGGCTGGTCGCCGAGTGGGGGCAGGTGTGGCCGCGGTGGATCCCGGGCCTGGCCGGCCGCCGGGTGCCGCCCCTCGCCGCCGTCGTCCCGGCCGGGCTGGGGGCGACGGTGCTGATGGTCTTCCCGTACGCGATGGTCATGTCCGCCCTCGGGCGCAAGCTCGACGGGGAGTCGGCCGAGGTCATCACGCACGGCTGGCAGACGGTGCTGTTCTGGGTCAGCTACCTGCTGTTGGTCGCCTGGGGGCCGCTGCTCGCGGTGCTGACGGTGCACTACCACCGCCGCCGCGGCGCCGCCGGCCCCCGGGCGGTGCGGGTCGCGGCCGCCGGCTGAGGGGAGCGGCCCGGGCGTCCGGGGGCGCCGCCGGGCACCTTCGGGCCGCGCTCAGCCGGGGGACCGGGCCGGCTCCGGCCGCGCACGGGAAGTCGGTCCGGCCGACTTCTCGTGCAGTCGCGGTACCAGCGCCGCCGCCGCCAGGGGGAAGCCCACCACCACCGTCCTGTTCGTGTTCCATGCCGAGCAGCTCATCAGAGCGGGGAGGAATACGACAGAAGCGTCTGCCTGGCGGACGGCGAGCTGTGACACTGGCTGCCATGCCCGATGCGACCCGCAACCAGATGGCCGGCGGCACGGTCAACGGCATGCTCGTCCAGGCCCACCAGGTGAACGTGACCACCGAGGAGCCGCGCTGGCCCCACCAGGTCGGCGTCGTCCCGGCGGTGGCGGACGCCTTCCAGTCGCGCGGCCTGGTGACGGCGATCACCGGGAGCCGAGCCGTCGTCCTGTCCGGCATGGGCGGCACCGGCAAGACCCAGCTCGCCGCGCACCACGCCCACACCCAGCTGCGCGCCGGGCACGTCGACCTGCTGGTCTGGGCCACGGCCACCAGCCGTCCGGCCGTCCGACAGGCGTACGCGCAGGCCGCGGTTCAGCTCGGCCTGTCCGAAACCGGCGACGCCGAACGCTTCCTCGCCTGGCTCAACACGACGGATCGCCGCTGGCTGGTCGTCCTCGACGACCTCCAGGACCCGGCCGACCTGCGCGGCCTCTGGCCCCCGATCACCGGCCGGGGCCGTACCGTCGCGACCACCCGCCGCCGCGACCCGGCCCTGCGCACGGCGGACCGGGGCGTGATCCACGTCGAACTCTTCTCGCCGGAGGAGTCCTCGGCCTACCTCGCCGCCCGGCTCGACCTGCACGGCCTCACCGGGCCGGACGTCGAACTCGCCGGCCTCGCCGCGGACCTCGGCCACCTCCCGCTCGCCCTCGCCCAGGCCGCCGCCTACCTGGTCGACCTCGCGGACACCGGGCTCACCGTCGCCGCGTACCGGGCCCGGCTCCGCGAACGCCGCCCGCTCGCCGAGCTCGGGCCCGACCGGGGAGCGCTGCCGGATGACCAACAGGCCACCCTGGCGGCGGTCCTGGCGCTCTTACTGGAACGCGCGGACGCCGCGACGGCCGGGTTGGCCACGCCAGTGCTGCAGTTGGCGTCGGTGTTCGCCCCCGACGGCGTGCCCGTGAGCGTGCTGACGGCCGAGGGGGCGTGCGACTACCTGGCCGACACCGGCCGGACGGTGACGGCGGCCACCGTGGCCGGTGCGCTGCGGACCGTCCACCGCCTCGGTCTCGGTGAGCGCGTGCCACCCGGTCCCGAGCAGAGCCCCGACCTGTTCCGGGTGCACGTGCTGACCCAGCGGGCGGCCCACGACTCCGTGGAGGGCGAGGAGGCCAGGGCCGAGCTGTTCGCCGGTGCGGTGGAGGCGCTGCTCGACTCGTGGCCGACCGCCGGGATCCACCAGGCGGCCACCCTGTCGTTCGTGGTCAACGCCGCCGCCCTGCGCTCCCACGGACACGAGGCGCTCTGGCAGGAGAACGGCCGACTCGTGCTGATGGTGGAAGCCTTCGGCCTCGGCTACGTCGCGCAGCCCGGGGCCGCCGCCGCCCGGTTCGAGAGCCTCGGGGTGGAGGCCGCCGCCCGGTGCGGCCCCGATCACGCGTTCACCCTCGACGTGCGCCAGCAGCACGCCCTCTTCAGAAGCGCGGCGGGGGACGTCGACGTGGCGGTTCGGGTGCTGGAGGAGCTGTTGGCCGATCGGGTCCGCCTGCTCGGCCCGGACCACGTCGACACCAGGACCACCCGCTGGCGGCTCGCCCAGCTCCGCGCGGACCGGGCCCAGGAGTTCGAGCTCGCTCACGACCTGTTGGCGGAGCAGGTCCGGGTGTACGGCGTCGATCATCCGAACGTCGTCGACACCCGTCTGGAGATCGCGATGCGGACGGGGCTCACCGGGGATCCCGCCGGCGCACTGGCAGCGCTCGCGGAACTCACGGCCGGTGGCCCGGAGGACGACACCCAGGTCCTGCTCCGCGCCTTCATGGCGTGCATGGTGGCCGTGGCGGAGGACCCGGAGGTCGTCCACGACACCCTCGTCGCGCTGGTGGACGACGTGGCGCGCGTGGTGGGGCCGGGCAGCAGCTACGAGTTCCTGGTCCGCGGCCTCCTCGCGGACAACCTGCGCAGGGTCGGTCGGCCGGAGGACGCGCAGGAGGTCGGCGGGCGACTCCTGTCCGACCTCGACCGCACGCTCGGGCCGGATGACCAGGTCACCCGTCTTCTGCACGGCCTCCTCGGCCCCTTCCGGGGCGAAACGGTGCCGCGATCCGAATGATCCGGCCCGGTGGGTCCGGCGACACCGCCCCCGACGGGTGTGCGGACCCGTCGGGGGCGGAACTCGGGGAGCGGCCGGGCGAGCCCGGCCGCCGTCGGCGGCAGGCGCTACGCGGCCACCGGCCGGGCAGGGTCGCCGTACGCCTCGCGCACCCGCGCCTGGGCCGCCGGCCCGGCGGCGAGGTGGTCGAGGCCGAGCAGCGCGGCGCCCAGCACCGGCGGCGCCACGACGACCCGCGGCTCGGCCAGCGGCGCCGCCGAGGCCAGGCGCGCCGTCAGGTTGTCGAGCAGCAGCGGCTGCCGGGAGGCGAGCACGCCGCCGCCCAGGACCAGCGGCGTGGGCTCGTCCAGCAGCTCCAGCCGTTGCAGTGCGACGACGGCGAGCCGGGTGATCTCGTCGGCCTGCCGGTCTATCAGCTCCAGGGCGACCGGGTCGCCGGTCTCCGCCACCGCGAACAGCACCCGGACGATCTCGTGCAGCCGGCCGAAGGGCAGGTGGCCGAGGTGGATCGCCTCGGCGACGGCGCCGGTGTCCGGCAGGCCGAAGTGCTCGGCGATGGCGCGGGCGAGGCCGGTCGGGCCGCCGCGGCCGTCCTCGGCGCGGACGGCGTGCCACATGCTGCTGAGGGCGAGGCCGCTGCCGCCGCCCCAGTCGCCGGTCAGCTCGCCGAGGGCGGGGAACCGGGCGGTGCGGCCGTCGGGCAGCAGGCCGACGCAGTTGATGCCGGCGCCGCAGACGACGGCCACGCCGCGCGGGCCGTCGGTGCCGGCCCGCAGCAGGCCGAAGGTGTCGTTGACGACGGTGCTGGTGACGCCCCAGGGGTGGGACTCCAGGGCGGTGCGCAGCGCGGCCTCCTCCACCGGGAGGTCGGCGTTGGCGAGGCAGGCGCTGACGTGGGTGGTCAGGACGCCACTGCGGAACGACAGCCCGGCAGCGGCGGCCGCCTCCTCGACCAGCGGCGCGAGGCCGGCGACGGCCGCCGCGCCGCCGATCTTCTGCGGTGCGAAGCCGCCGCCCCGGGCGGAGCCGTGCACGGTGCCGTCGGCGCCGATCAGGGCGACGTCGGTCTTGGAGTTGCCCGCGTCGATGGCGAGAACGCCGGGCAGGAGTGGTTCGGGCTGGTGGGTCATGAGGTCCCCGCGGCTCGTACGTGGCCCGGCCGTTGTCCCCGGCCGGGGGTGGTCGGTCTCCTCGCGGCCCGGCCCGCCGGCGTCGCCGTCGGCGGAGCCGACGGGCGGCCGCGCGGGCCGGACGGAAGGGGCGCGTCAGGCCCAGGCGAGGTGCTCGCGGTTGTGGGCGAGCAGCCGGTCCGTCAGCCGGTCGGCGAGTTCGATCTGGCCGACCAGCGGGTGGGCGAGCAGGGCGTCGAAGACCCGGTCGCGGCCGCCGTGCAGGGCGGCGTCGAGGGCGAGCTGCTCGTACGAGGTCACGGCGGCGATCAGGCCGGCGTACAGCGGCTCGACGGGGCGCTGCGGCAGCGGGCGCACGCCGGCGGCGTCCACCTCGGCCGGCACCTCGATCACGGCGTCGTCGGGCAGGAACGGCAGCACGCCGTTGTTGCGGGCGTTCACCACCTGCACGGACGTCCCGCCGCCGGTGCCCAGCAGGGCGGCGATCAGCTGGACGGCCGCCTCGGAGTAGAAGGCTCCGCCGCGCTTGCCGAGCAGCTCCGGCTTGGTGTCCAGGGCCGGGTCGGCGTACAGCTCCAGCAGCTGCCGCTCGATCTCGGCGACCTCGGCCGCCCGGGAGCCCTTGGCCTTCAGCTCCTCGACGACCGCGTCGTGCTGGTAGAAGTACCGCAGGTAGTAGGAGGGCACCACGCCGAGGCGCTCGACGACCCGCTGCGGCAGCCGCAGGTCCTCGGAGATCTCCTTGCCGAAGCCGGCGAGCAGCTCCGGCAGCACCTCGCGCCCGGTGGTCGCGCCCGGGGCGTCGAGCAGGGTGACGCCGCGCTCCCAGGTGAGGTGGTTCAGGCCGACGTGGTCGAGGCGGATCAGCTCGGGGTCGACGCCGAGGTGTCCGGCGAACCGCCGCTGGAAGCCGATCGCGACGTTGCACAGGCCGACGGCCTTGTGCCCGGCGTTCTGCAGCGCCCGGGTCACGATGCCGACCGGGTTGGTGAAGTCGACGATCCACGCGTCGGGGTTGGCCCGGCGGACCTTCTCGGCGATGTCCAGCACCACCGGTACGGTGCGCAGGGCCTTGGCCAGGCCGCCCGCCCCGGTGGTCTCCTGGCCGACGCAGCCGCACTCCAGCGGCCAGGTCTCGTCCTGGTTGCGGGCCGCCTGCCCGCCGACCCGCAGCTGCAGCAGCACCGCGTCGGCGTCGGCGACGCCCGCCGTGACGTCGGTCGTCGTGGTGACGACGGCGCCGTGCCCCTGCTTGGCGAAGATCCGTCGGGCCAGTCCGCCGATCAGCTCCAGCCGGTCGGCGGCGGGGTCGATCAGCACGAGTTCGGCGATCGGCAGGGTGTCGCGCAGCCGGGCGAAACCGTCGATGAGTTCGGGGGTGTACGTCGAACCGCCACCCACGATGGCCAACTTCAGTGCGGACATCAGCCCTTGACCCCTGTCAGTGTCACGCCTTCGATGAAGGCCTTCTGTGCGAAGAAGAAGAGGATGATCACCGGCGCCATCACCAGCAGGGTGGCGGCCATGGTGAGGTTCCAGTTGGTGTGGTGGGCGCCCTTGAAGGACTCCAGGCCGTAGGAGAGCGTCCAGGCACCGGGATTGTTGCTGGCGTAGATCTGCGGGCCGAAGTAGTCGTTCCAGGCGTAGAAGAACTGGAACAGGGCGACGGCGGCGATGGCCGGCTTGGCCATCGGCAGCACCACCTTGACGAGGGTGCGCAGGTCGCCGCAGCCGTCGATCCGGGCCGCCTCGATGTACTCCTTGGGGATGGTCAGCAGGAACTGGCGCAGCAGGAAGATCGAGAAGGCGTCGCCGAAGGCCATCGGGATGATCAGCGGCCAGAGCGAGCCGGAGAGGCCCATCTGCTTCGACCAGAACAGGTACATCGGGATGACGGTGACCTGCGGTGGCAGCATCATCATCGCGATGACCGCCATCAGCGCGAGGTTGCGGCCGCGGAAGCGGAACTTGGCGAGCGCGTACGCCACCGGCAGGCTGGAGACGACGGTCAGCACGGTGCCGAGGCCGGCGTACAGCAGGGTGTTGCGCCACCAGGTGAGGAACCCGGGGGTGTCCCAGACCTTGGCGTAGTTGCCCCACTCCCAGGAGGTGGGCCAGTAGTCGGTGGTGAGCGCCTGGTTGTCCGTCATCACCGAGGTGAGGAAGGCGAAGACGAACGGCAGCAGGAAGAACAGCGTGGCGGCGATGGCCAGCGAGTGGACGGCCACCCAGTTGAGCGCGGCGCGGCGGCGGGCGGCCCGGGCGGCGGCGGTGCCGCGCCGGCCGGAGCCGGCGGTGCCGGACGCGCCCGCGGGGGCCTTGGTGAGCGTGGTGCTGAGAGTCATGATCGTGTCCTCACTGGTCCGCTAGTCGTCGTTCGCCATGAAGCCGGACTTGCGGCGCAGCAGGAGCGAGGTGACGGCCATCGAGATGGCGAACAGCACCAGGGCCACGACGCACGCCGCGCCGTAGTTGAAGTGCTGGAAGCCGAGGTTGTAGACCATCTGCGGCAGGGTCCAGGTGGAGCCCTGCGGGTAGCCGGGCTCGAACTGCTGCCCGGAGTTGCCGGCGATGCCGCCGGCGACCTTCCCGGCGACGATCGCCTGGGTGTAGTACTGCATGGTCTGGATGACCCCGGTGACCACCGCGAACATGATGATCGGCGAGATGTTCGGCAGGGTGACGTAGCGGAAGCGCTGGAACGGGCCGGCGCCGTCCAGCTCGGCCGCCTCGTACTGCTCCTTCGGGACGTCCAGCAGGGACGCCATGAAGATGACCATCAGGTCGCCGATGCCCCACATGGCGAGCATGGTGAGCGCGGGCTTCGACCAGGTCGGGTCGGCGAACCAGCCGGGCTGGGGCAGGCCGATCTCACCGAGGAAGTGGTTGACCGGCCCGGTGCCGGGGTTGAGCAGGAAGGCGAAGGAGACGGTGGCGGCCACCGGCGGTGCCAGGTAGGGCAGGTAGAACGCGGTGCGGAAGAAGCCGGCGCCGGTCTTGACCTTGGTGATGAGCATCCCGATGCCGAGGCCGAACGTGACCCGCAGCGACACCATGATGACGACGAGCCAGAGCGTGTTGCGCAGGCCCTGCCAGAAGGACGGGTAGTCGTTGAAGACGTAGTCCCAGTTCTTCAGGCCGTTGAAGGAGGGGACGCTGAAGCCGTTGTACTTCATGAAGCTGAAGTAGACGGTGGAGATCAGCGGGTACAGGAAGAAGACGCTGAAGCCGATCAGCCAGGGGGAGAGGAAGGCGAGGGTGCGGGCCGCCTCCCGGCGGCGCTTCCGGCGCAGCAGGTGCTGCGTGGAGGGCGCCGCCGGGTCGGTCGATCCGGAGCCCTTGCGGGTGCCGAACGCGAGTGACATGGGAGCTCCGTGGGGCCGCTGGCTACTTGGCCTGGGCGATGGCGGCGTCGATCTCCTTGGCGGTGGCCGTGAGGCCCGCCGCGAGATCCTTCTGCTGGCCGGACTCGTACGCGTAGCCGAGGTTCTGCAGCGAGACGATGTAGGCGCCGCCGTTGACGCTCGGCGGAGTGGTGCCGGAGTACTGGTTCTTGGCGATGTCCAGGAAGGTCTTGAAGTTGTCGTCGCTGATCAGCTTCGGCGAGTTGAGCGCGTCGAAGGTGCTCGGCACGTTGTGGATCGCGTTGGCGAAGCTGACCACCGCGTCGGTGTCCGTGGTCAGGTACTTGACCAGCTCCCAGGCGGCGGCCTGCTTCTTGCTGGTGCTGGCGATGCCGACGATGGTGCCGGTCTGGTAGCCGCGGCCGTAGGTGGCGAGCTGGTCGTCCGGCACCGGGAACGGCGCGCTGGCCCACTCGAAGTCGGGCTTGTTCTCGGCGAGCGAGGCGGTGCGCCACTCACCGTCGATGGCCATCGCGACCTGGCCGGTGTGGAAGGGGTTGTTGGCGCTCATCTCGTCGCCGAAGGTGGCGCGGTACTTGTCCAGCTTGTCGTAGCCGCCGAGGCTGTCGACCAGGCCCTTCTGCCAGTTCAGCATCGCGGCGACCTTGGGGTCGGAGGCGAGGTTCGACTTGCCGGAGCCGTCGAAGTAGCTCGGGCCCCACTGGCCGAGGAAGTGCTCGGTGGTCGACTCGTAGCCGTGGTAGAGCGGCATGAAGCCGAGCTGCTTGAAGCCGTTGCCGTCGGGGACGGTCAGCGCGGTGGCGGCGGCGGCGAACTCGCTGAAGGTCTTCGGCGCGGAGGTGATGCCGGCCTTGGCGAAGGCGGCCTTGTTGTAGTACAGGCCGAAGGCGTCGCCGAGCAGCGGCAGGGAGCACTGGTTGCCCTCGAACTGCGTGTAGTTGAGCATCGCGGCCGGGAAGGTCTTCGCGGCGTCGATGTTGTCCTTCGCCAGGAAGGGCTTGAGGTCGGCGAAGGCCTTGGTCGAACAGAACATGCCGACGTTGTTGGTGGTGAAGGAGGAGACCACGTCCGGTGCGTCGTCGCCGCCGGCCCGCAGCGACTGGTTGACCTTGTCGTCGGCGATGTTGCCGACGGCCTTGACGTGGATGTTCGGGTGGGCCTTCTCGAAGGCGGCGATGTTGGCGTTGATCGCCTTCACCTCGGAGTCCTGGCTCCAACCGTGCCAGAAGGTGATGGTGACGTCCTTGCCGCTGGCCGAGTCGTCGTTGCCGCCGGCGTCGTTGGTGCCGGTGCAGGCGGTGGCGAGCAGGGCCAGCACGGCGCTGCCGGTCACGGCGGCGATCGTCCGGCGGCTTCTGCGGGAGGTGGTGGAGTGCACTTCGAGATCCTCCTGGGGCTGCGCGGGCAGGCGTCATTGCCTCTGGTCCCGCGTGGGGGGTTGGGGGAGAGGTGTGCAGGGGCTTTGGTGCAGGGCTTCGGTGCAGGTGGGAGCGTTTGCGGGGTGGTGCGGCGGGCGGGGCGTCAGTGCGTGGAGAAGACCGCCTCGCGAGCGGCTGCCAGGGCGCGTTGCAGTGCGCCGATCAGGACGGGTGAGCCGGGCAGGGCACTGCTGCGGACCTCCGGCCGGGCGATCGAGATCCGGGCCAGTTCCTCCTCGACGAGTGCGCGCAGCCGTTCGCCGCCCGCGCTCGGCACGCCGCCGGAGACCACCACGAGCTGGGGGTCCACGACGGCGACGATCACGGCCAGTCCGACGGCGAGTCGGCCGGCCAGGGCCGCGAGGAACTCGTCGCCGGCGCCCGGGGTCTCCAGGGCCTTCGCGAGCGACTCCTCCGCGGTGGGCGCGCCGAGCCCGTACTCCCGGGCCAGGGCCCGGACGGCGGGGGCGCCGGCCAGCTCCTGGAACCCGCCGGAGTTGCGGCGGCGCACGTCCCGCACGACCGGCGAGCCGGGGACGGGCATGTAGCCGACCTCCCCGGCGCCCCCGGTGAAGCCGCGGTGCAGCCGGCCGGCGATCACGATCGCGGCACCGATGCCCTCGCCGGCCCAGAGCAGGACGAAGTCCTCGAACCCGAGCGCCGCGCCGGAGGCCTGCTCGGCGACGGCGGCGAGGTTCACGTCGTTCTCGATCGACACCGGTGCGCCGATCGCTTCGGAGAGCTCCTGCACCAGCCGCGGCGAGTGCCAGCCCGGCAGGTGGGAGGCGTAGCGGAGCTTGCCGGTGACGGGGTCGGGCGCGCCGCCGACGCCGATCGCCACCGTGCGCAGGCCGCCCTCGGGGAGCCCGGCGGCCCGGACGGTCTCGGCGACGGCCGCGGCGACCCGGGTGACGGTCTCGGCGGCGGGCCAGCCCTTGGTCGGCACCACGTGCTCGGCCAGCGTGGCGCCGGTGATGTCGGCGACCGCGATCCGGGCGTGGCTGTTGGTGACGTCCAGGCCGGCGACGTAGCCGGCGGCCGGATTCACCTGGTACAGCTGCGCGTTGGGGCCCGGCCCGCCGGCGGTGGTGCCGACCGGCAGGACGAGCCCGGCCGCCTCCAGCCGGGCCAGCAGCTGGGAGGCGGTGGGCTTGGAGAGACCGGTCAGGGTGCCGATCTGGGTACGGGAGAGCGGGCCGTTCTCCAGCAGCAGTTCGAGGGCCGCGCGGTCGTTGATGGCGCGCAGCAGGCTCGGGGTGCCGGCGAGGGGGGCTTTGGCGGGCATTCTGGTCACGGCTCGGATCCTCCTCTTCCTGGCACGTCCTGGCACTCACCGGGTGGGCCCGGGGCGAACTGTTAGGAAACTTTCCAGTCGCTTGAGACAGGACCGTACGGTCCTCGTCAGGAGGGTGTCAATGGCCCTTCCGGCGGTGGATGCCGAAGCGTTACCGGGCAGTGCTAAGCCCCGCCCCCCGATGTCCGGGAGGCGGGGCTTTCGTCCGGTTCGCGCCGAGCGGCCGGGCCCGTCAGGGCCGGGCGGTCGGGCCGTCGGTGACGTGCGGTCGGTGCCGGGCGGTCGGCCGTCGACGGCCTGCGGTCGGGCCGTCAGGGAGCCTTGGAGATGTCGTCAACCGGCTTGACCGGAGCCGGTATCGGCGCCGTCGCGAGGTAGCGCGGCGAGGTCGGGTCGGCCAGCGCGGACGGCGGGGCCGGGTCGGTGGGCGTCGTCGCCGGGGCGGTCGTCAGCACCACCCCGGTCGTCGCCGCCCCGACGGCCGCACCGACACCGGCGGCGAGCGGGGCCTCCTCCTTGACCTTGATCCCGGCCTGGTCGAAGGCGGTCTTCAGCCGGTGCCGCAGCGCCCGGGCGACCGACAGCGCCTTGCCCGGGGCGGTGCGGGCCTCGACCCGCAGCACCACCGAGTCCACCGCGACCGACTCCACGCCCAGGATCGAGACCGGAGCCCAGACCAGCTCGTCGAACGGTGCCTCCTTGGCCAGCGCCTCGGCCGTCTCCTGGATCAGCGCCTCGACCCGGGCCAGGTCCTCCTTGTAACCGACCTGGACGTCCACCGAGGCGGTCGACCAGCCCTGGCTCATGTTGGCGATCCGCTTCACCTCGCCGTTGCGGATGTACCAGATCTCGCCGCCGGCGCCGCGCAGCTTGGTCACCCGCAGGCCGACCTCCAGCACCGTGCCGGTGGCCACCCCGGTGTCGATCTCGTCGCCGACGCCGTACTGGTCCTCCATGATCATGAAGACCCCGGAGAGGAAGTCCGTGACCAGGTTGCGGGCGCCGAAACCGATCGCCACACCGGCCACACCGGCGCTCGCCAGCAGCGGTGCCAGGTTCACCCCGAGCGCCGAGAGGACCATCAGCGCGGCCGTCCCGAGGATGCTGAACGACGCGACGCTGCGCAGCACCGAGCCGATCGCCTCGGAGCGCTGCTGGCGCCGCTCGGGGTTGACCACCCCGGTGTTGGCCAGCAGCCCGCCGAGCCGGCCCGGCTCGTCGTCGGTCTCGTTCGGCTTGATCATCCGCGCTATCAGCTGGGTGATCAGCTTGCGCACCACGGCCCGCAGCACCAGTGCCAGCACGATGATGAAGACGATCCGCACCCCGCCGGCCAGCCAGTCCTGCCAGTGCGAGTCGAACCAGCCGGCCGCCTGCCGGGTGGTGTCGCTGACCTCCTGCGCGCTGGTCGGGATTCTGAGGTCGAACTGCGGCAGCGGCGGGGCCGTGGGGCTCGGGGACGGGCTCGGCGGCGTGGACGTGAGCGTCGTGGACGCGTCGGCGAGGAGGCCGGCGGCACCGGACCTGAACACGTGCGGGGACCTTCCTGCAGGGGGCTTGGCACAGCCCGCCGACGCGGAAGCACACCCGTGGCCTGCGGACCGTCCGCCTTAGCCTATCCGCCGCCGGACCGCGCCCCGGACACTCCGAGCGGGCGCCGGGCGGCCCCGGAGGAGCCGCTCCGGGGCGCGCGGCGAACGCCCGGACGCCCCGTCAACGCCCCGGCACGCCCCCGATCGGCCTGCGGACCGGCCCCCGAACGGCCTCTGATCGGGCCTCCGGCGGCCGGGGCACCGCCCGGACGGTGCCCGCCGCCGCACTGCTCCGACCGGGTGAGCGGTCCCCCGGGAGGGCACCCGGGTGCAACCCGTCCTTCGCCCGGGCATATCGGGTATGACAGAACCCACACCCGGAGTTCACATCAGCTCCGTTACACAGGAGTGGTGGCGCCGTACAAAGGCGTAAGGCGACACTGGGGGAGATCACGCACCCGTTGCGTGGTCGAACCGCTCGTCCCGGCGCGAGCCACGCGCCGCAGGCGTCCAAGGAGGCATCCGTGCCGCATGTCCTGGTCCTCAACGCGTCCTACGAGCCACTCGGCGTCGTATCGATGCGCCGCGCACTCATCCTGGTCCTCAACCACAAGGCGGTCAGCCTGGAGGACTCGGGAGTCACTCTGCACAGCGCCACCAGCGCCCTTCCGGCGCCGTCCGTCGTCCGTCTGACCCGCTTCGTCCGGGTCCCGTTCTGCGGGCCCGTCCCGCTCACCCGCCGGGCGCTGTTCGCCCGCGACCACGGCCGCTGCGTCTACTGCGGGGCCGCCGCCACCAGCGTCGACCACGTCATCCCGCGCAGCCGGGGCGGCCAGCACCGGTGGGACAACGTGGTGGCAGCCTGCCGCCGCTGCAACCACACCAAGGCCGACCGCCACCTCACCGAACTCGGCTGGCGGATGAAGCGGCCACCCGCCCCGCCCAGCGGCCTGGCCTGGCGCATCATCGGCACCGGGATCAAGGACCCGCGCTGGCGGCCCTACCTGGAGCCCTACGGCGGCGGCGACCAGCTGCACGCCCCGCAGTGGGCCGAGTACGAACACCACGACCATACCGAGGCCGCGCACCCGCTGCCGCTCGGCCGGGCGCACTCCGGCCACTCCGCCCCCGCCCGCCGTGGTGAGCAGCCCGAACCGCTCTCCGCCTGACCCCGCTCCACAAGGGCTTGCCCTCATATCTTCGGTACGCCTCATGGGCCGCCGCGCACCCCGTATCGGGGAGCACGGCGGCCCGCCGTATTGTCGCCCGCTCGCCTCCGGGCCGCTTTGATCCGGTGCCGACGGTCGGCGCTCCGTCGCTCTCCCCCAGCCTCCGGCCGGGGGTGCCCCCACCGTCGCTCCCGCGCTTCTCCCTTTCGGCACCGGCGCGGCCCTTCGGCTCGGGGCGGGTTCGGCGCGGGGCGGGGCTCAAGGCGGGTGGGGCGTCCGCTCGGGGCGGGTTCGGCGCGGGGCGGGGCTCAAGGCGGGTGGGGCGTCCGCTCGGGGCGGGTTTGGTGCGGGGCGGGGGTCAATACGGTGGTCGCCCTCTGGCCCCCGGTGCTCGCGTACCCTCCGTGCCCTCCTGGCCGCCAGTGGGCAGGAGGGCCTTGCGCCTCGGGCCGCTACGGCTTCTGCGGCGGGGTGCCCGACGGTGCCCCCGACGGGGCGGTGGCGGGTTGGGTGGCCGGTGCCGTGGGTGTGGCCGGGGTCGTCGTCGGGGTGCCCGGGGTCGGGGCCGGCTGCCCGGTCACCGGGGCGGCCGGGTCGGTGACGGCGTACAGCTCGACGCCCCAGAGCGAGTAGCCGTACTTGGTGGCCCGGGCGACGCCCTGGACCCGCAGGAACTTCGCGTCCGGTGCGTCGAACCGCACCGTCTCGTTGCCGCCCTTGCCGTCGTCCACGGTGGCCACCGTCGTCCAGGAGACGCCGTCCGCCGAGGTCTGGATCTTGTACGAGGAGGCGTACGCGGCCTGCCAGTGGAGCACCGCCGAGCCCAGGTGGGCGGCCTTCGGCAGCTCCAGCTGCACCCAGGCGTCGTCCTTGGCGGGGGATGACCAGCGGCTCTTCGGGTCGCCGTCGGCCACCGCCGAGGCGGGGAAGGACGGCGTCTCGTCGGCCGAGGAGGCGGCCTTCGCGGTGCCGGCGAGGTCCGGCCCGCCGGTCGGCGGCACCACGTGCACCTGGAGCACCTGCCGCACGGTGGTCGTGCCGGTCACGAACAGCACCGGCACCTGGTAGGTGCCGGAGGGCGTCCCCGGTGCGGCGCTGACCAGCAGTGGTACGCCCACCCGGCCGCCGCGGGGCACGCTCACCCCGGAGGCCGGTGCCACGGTCAGGCCCTTGGCCACCGCCGGCACCTCGGTGCGCAGCTCGCCGACCGTGCCCTCGGGCCGGCCGGCCTCGATCATGGCGCGGGCCTGCACCGGCGCGGCCGCGCCGGTCACCACGTCCAGCGCGGCGTCGGCCAGGCTCAGCCGGGCGGCCGGGGCGTCCGCGTACCAGGGGATCACCTGGTTGACGACCGGCGGTTCCCCGCCGGGCTTCCAGGCCAGTCGGAAGGCGTCCGCGCTCTGACCGCCGGCCGGCAGCTCGTTGTAGCCGGGCTGGACGGTGCCGATCTCCGCCCAGGTGCCGTCCGCGTGTCGCACCGAGACGGTGGCGGAGGCCCGGACGGTCGGGTCGGTGAGGACGGTCAGCCGGTCGAGCGGCCGGGCCGTGCCCAGTTCGACGGTGAGCGGCTCGTCCGCGGCGGTCGGCGCGGTGGCCGCCCGGTAGGCGGTGTCCGGGTTGCCGTCCAGCACGCTGCCCGCCGAGGCGCCGGGCAGTGCGGCCGGGCCGCCGGAGACGCTGGCCGGGGCCTCGTCCGGTGCGGTCACGGTGAACTCGCGGACCGCCACGGCGGTCTTCTGGGCGGCGGTGGCACGCAGCCGCACCGCCCGGACGACCGTCCCGGCGGGCAGCTGGGCGGTGACGCTCTTCTGGTTCTTCACCTGGGCGAGCTGCTTCCAGCCGCCCTCGCCGGTGGAGTACTCCAGGACGCCGTCGCGGATGTAGTCGTCCAGCGCGCTCGGGCCGTCCGGGCCGTTGCCCCAGGAGCCCATCAGGACGGTGACGCTGCCGACCGGGCGGCCGCCGCCGAGGTCCAGACCGACCGAGTCACCGGGCTGCGGGGGCGCCGAGCTCCAGTAGAAGGTGTCGGCCACGCCGTCGGTCATCAGCGCCGGCAGGTGGTCGTGCGCGGTGCCCAGGGTGGTGGTCGGGGCGGCCCCGCCGCCGACCACGCCGGCCCAGTTGTCGGCGGCCCGTACGGCGCGCTCCAGGAACGGGCCGAGCACGCCCGTGCCGACCGTGGCCGGGCTCTGGCCGAGTTGTTCGCGCAGCTTGTTGAGCTCGACCCGGGCCCGCCAGGCCGCCGCGCCGTCGCCGCCGCGCTGGGCCAGCAGCATGTCCAGCGCGGCCTGGCCGGCGAGGCCGTAGTCGCGCAGCGGGGCCAGCCAGGGGCCGGCCTCGGCGGCCAGCGACGCGGTGGCCGGGGTGGCGGTCAGGGTCTGCTGGGCCCCCGCCATCGCGGCGAAGGACTCCCGCAGCGGGGCGGCCGCCTCTATCAGCCGGGCGAGGTCGGGCGCCGCCCCGGCGTTCGGTTCGGCGGTCGCCCAGAACCGCTCCAGCAGCGGGGCGAGGTAGCCGGACTCCTGCGCGGACAGCGGCGAGGAGGAGCTGTTGCCGGCCAGTGCGGTGACCGACGCCAGGACCGCCCCGGCCGGGGCGGCGGTGGCGCCGGCCGGGCCCGCCAGTGAGCGCAGCGCGGCCTGCCAGGAGTCCTCCGGCTTGTACCCCGCGGGGTTCCAGGCGAAGTCGCCGGCGGTGGCGAGCGCGATCCGCGAGGCCACCGGCTGCCGCATCGCACCGGTGAGCATGACGGCCGACCGGGCGGCGACGTCCGCGTCGCGCCCGGTGTAGGCGCCGAGGAAGAGCCGGTCCGGGTTGGCGTCGTTCACCGGGTAGTTGTCCATGGTGACCAGCGGGTGCCCGTACAGGTCGGCGGTCTCGGCGGCCTGAGCGCCCGTGATCTTCTCCGGGATCACCCCGACCCCGCTCCAGGCCACCTGCACGCCCGCCGGCAGCGCCGCCGCCAGCGCCTTGCGGTAGGGCGTGGAGCCCTGCTGGTGGTACTCGGTCGGCACCACGGAGAGCGGTGCCAGCCCCGGGGTCTTCGCGATCAGCCGGTCCTGCACCTTGGCCACCAGCTCGGCCTGCGCCTTGGCGGCGGCGGCCGGCCCGGTGCCGTACTTGGACCGGTCGTCGCCGCAGTGCCACTCGTCGTAGGAGACGTCCAGGAACTGCAGCTGGAACGCGGTGAAGCCGAGGGCCCGCAGTCCGTCCAGCTTGGCGACCAGCGCGTCCGCGTCCTTGGCGGAGCTGTAGCAGAACGACTGCCCCGGGTCGATCGCGTAGCCCGCCGTCACGTGGTTCGCGCCGGCCCGGGCGGCCAGCGCCTTCAGCTCCACCGCCTTGGCGGCCGGGTAGGCGTCGCGCCAGCGGGAGAGCCGGTACGGGTCGTCGCCCGGGGCGTAGAGGTAGAAGTTCTGCTTGGAACGGCCCAGGAAGTCCAGCTGGTCGAGGCGCTGCTGCTGGCTCCACGGGGTGCCGTAGAACGCCTCCGCGGTGCCGCGCACCGGCGCGCCGGACGGCCAGTCGCGCAGCGTGATCCCCGGCAGTCCGAGGCCGGCCGCGCCCGGCGCCTGTCCCTGCCCGGCGGGTACGACCGCCAGCAGCTGGCGCATGCTCTGGGCCGCGTAGAAGGTACCGGCCTGGTCGGCGCCGGCCAGCACGACCACGCCGTACGTCCCGCCGGTCGGGGCCGGCAGCTGGCCGGCGGAGAGCACGTACCCGCCGGCGGGCATCCCCGTGGTGGAGGGGGCGGCGCTGTCCTTGCCGCCCGCCGCCACGGTGAGCTCCCGCAGGGCGCGGTCGACGTCGCCGCCCGCGCCCTCGGACGGGCCTCCGATGTACACCACCAGCGATCCGGCGACCGGCGGGCCGGTCTCCGTCTGCGGCGTCACCGTGGTGGCCCCGGCCACGCCCAGCACCTCGCGCACGGTGTCCACGGCGCCGTGGTCCGCCTTGGGCGCGGTCACCAGCGTCACCGCCGCCGGGACCGCGACGGGCCGGCCGGCCACGCTCTGCTCCTGCGGACGCGGGAAGACCTGGGGGTTGCTCATGCTGCCCAGCGGCGTCTGCTCGGCGGTGCTCACCACGTCCGGCCCCGGACTGTAGGCGTACGCGACGGGACCGCTCACCAGCAGCCCGCCGACCACGGCCGCGGCCGACAGCGTCGCCGCCACCTGCAGCGTCCGCCGGCTGGGAGTGGCCCGCCCGACCCCGGCCCGCTCGGCCCGCACCGACGCCAGCAGCGGCTCCGTGCCCTTGAGATCCGCGATCAGCCGGTCCGCCGCCCTGGGCGCCAGCTGACGGCACGTCCGCGCGGTCGCCCGCCGCGCCGCGATCGCCGCCGGATGCTGCAACACGTCCCGCAGCGCCGGACTCTGCTCCAGCTGCTGCCTCAACCGCCGCCCTGCAGCGACGGACACTCGGGCTTGCACAGGAGCCTCCTCGCCAAGCAACGACCACATCGGGCCAAAGCCCACCAGTTGGCCCTGCTGGTGTCAACGCCGCCGACGGGTATGCCAAGTTTGTCCCCTTTGTCGTTTCATCATCCCGCCCCGAACCACCCGGGGCCCGTCCCTCCCGCCCACCGGATCCGGCGCCCTCCGAGGGCCCGGTCCCGCGGCGCGGGCCCCGGTGAGGCGCCGTCGTCGGGGCGGCCTCGCGTCGGCCGTGTGTCGCACCGGGTCACCGGGCCGTCACGCGGGTAGGACTGTGGCTGTCCTGACTGGGCGTTGCCGAGACATCGCAGGAGCCGCGAGTGGCCGCTTATCTCGACCGTGACGGAGCCGACGGCCTGGAGGTGCCCGCGCAGGACGCGCCGCCTCCCCCGGCGGAGCTGGTGGCACTGGCGCAGGCGTACGGGGTGGACCAGGCGTACCACCCGGGCGCGCGGACGCTGGTCGCGGTGCTGGCCGCGCTGGGGGTGGAGGCCGGTACGCCGGAGGCGGTGCGGGAGGCGCTGGAGCGTCACCGCGCCGAGCAGCGGGCGCGGTTGCTGCCGCCCTGCGTGGTGGTGCGGGCCGGGCGGCGCACCGCGCTGGACGTGCCGGCGGACGCGCGCCTCAGCGTCGAGCTGGAGGAGGGCGGGGTCTGGGAGCTGCCGCGCGGGCACTCGCACTGGCTGCCCGCCGACCTGCCGCTGGGGCGGCACCGGCTCAGGGCGCGGACCGACGCCACCGAGCAGTACGCCCATCTGATCGTCGCGCCGGAGCGGCTGCCGCAGCTCCCCGGCCGCAGCTGGGGCTTCCTCGCACAGCTCTACTCCGTCCTGTCCGACCGGTCCTGGGGCATGGGCGACCTCGGCGACCTCGCGGAGCTGACCCAGTGGGCCGGCGGCCTCGGCGCGGGCTTCGTGCAGATCAACCCGCTGCACGCCGCCCTGCCCGCCGTCCCCTCCGACCCGTCCCCCTACCGGCCCTCCTCGCGCCGCTTCGCCGACCCGGTGCACCTGCGCGTCGAGGCGGTCCCCGAGTACGGCTACCTGACGGGCGAGCAGCGCGCCGAGGCCGAGGAGCTGGGGCGCCGCGCCGCCCGGCTGCGCGCCGAGGTGCTGGGCCACGACGGCCTGATCGACCGGGACGCCGTCTGGGCGCTCAAGCGCCGGGCCCTGGAGCTGCTGCACGAGGTGCCGCGCGGGGCGGGCGGTCGGGCCGCGTACGAGGCCTACCGGCGCAGGGAGGGCGAGTGGCTGGAGCGGTACGCGCTCTGGAACGCCCTCGCCGAGGTGCACGGCGCCGACTGGCACGCCTGGCCCAAGGGCCTGCGTCACCCGGGCGGCCCGCACGTCGCGCTCGCCGCGCAGGAGCTGGAGGACCGCGTCGAGTTCCACCGCTGGCTCGCCTGGCAGGTCGACCGGCAGCTCGCCGGCGCCCAGCAGGCCGCACGCACCGCAGGTCTGGCCGTCGGCCTGATCCACGACCTCGCCGTCGGCGTCCACCCGGACGGCGCCGACGCCTGGGCGCTCCAGGACGCGCTGGGCGGCGGCATCTCGGTCGGCGCCCCACCGGACGCCTTCAACGCCCACGGCCAGGACTGGGGCCTGCCGCCCTGGCGTCCGGACGCGCTGGCCGCCTCCGGCTACGCCCCGTACGCGGAGCTGCTGCGCTCGGCGGCCCGGCACGCGGGCGCGATCCGGATCGACCACGTGATGGGCCTGTTCCGGCTCTGGTGGGTGCCGGCCGGCCACCCGCCGACCGAGGGCGCCTACGTCCGCTACGACGCCGAGGCGATGCTGGGCGTCCTGGCGCTGGAGGCGCACCGGGCCGGCACGGCGGTGATCGGCGAGGACCTGGGAACGGTGGAGCCGGGGGTCCGCGAGGAGCTGGCGGCGCGCGGTGTCCTGGGCACCTCGGTGCTCTGGTTCGAGCGGGACTGGCAGGCCGAGGGCGAGATCCTGGCCCCGGAGCGCTGGCGGTCCGGCAGCCTGGCCACCCTGACCACCCACGACCTGCCGAGCACCGCCGCCCGGCTCTCCGGCGAGCACGTCGAGCTGCGCCACCGGCTGGGCCTGCTGGCCCGTTCGCTGGACGAGGAGCAGGCGCAGGCGCGGGGCGAGCTCGCCGACTGGCGGGCCGAGCTGACGCGGCTGGGCCTGCTGGCGGAGGGTGAGCCGCTCTCGGCGCCGGTGCTGTACCGCTTCCTGCTGGCCACTCCGGCCGAGCTGGTCGGCGTCTGGCTGCCCGATCTCGTGGGCGACCCGCGCCCGCAGAACCTGCCCGGCACCTGGGACCAGTACCCCAACTGGCGGCTGCCGGTCGCGGACGGCTCCGGCCGCCCGGTGACGCTGGACGAGCTGGCCGCCACCCCGGCCGGGCAGGGCCTGGCCGACCTCCTGCGGGCCGCCGACCGGCCGGCTCGAAAGGCCGACCCCGCCGAGCGGGGTGAGGTAAGTGGCGGGTAAGTTGAGCAGCGTGGACAAGAGGAACGCTTTGCGAGCCGGCGCGGTCAGCGCAACGGTCACGCTGATGATGCTGCTGTCGTCGCCCGCCATGGCCTACTCCCGGGACGACGGCGACGACCCGGGCAGCGGCCTGACCGTGGCCCAGACCCTCGGCCTGTACGTGGTGATCCCGATCGTGGCCTTCGTGGTCATCGCGGGCCTGGCCGGGCTGCCGTACGGCAGCAAGGACAAGAAGAAGTAACCGAGGGCCTTCCACCCGAGCCCGTACAACGCCTGAGGGGGGGGCCGGCGGTTGTCGGGGCCCCCCCCCGCCGTGCCCGGGGGACGAACCGCGGGGGGCCCCGGGGGGCCCCCCGGGCCCCCCCCCC
>NZ_JBHVWC010000037.1:0-7889 GCF_042882445.1 Kitasatospora sp. NPDC058218
CCCCGATACGGGGGAGGCGGGGCCGTCGCCGTTCCGCTCGAACTCCCAACCCGCCTGTGCGACAAGGGGGTTCGGTGTTTCGCCAAGGTGGTTCAGACCATTGACGGTAGCCCCGGGGGGCTCCTACCGTGTGAGCACTGACCTGGCACAGGCATGCCAACGGATCTTCCGTGGCCGCCGCACCCCCACGCGCGCGCCTGTGCCCGGCGCACTCTCCATCCACCCCCACGGAGGAGCACCATGCGCACACGTCATCTCGTCGGAGCGGCCGTCGCCGCCATCGCCGTCCCGCTCACCGTCGCCCTGCCCGCACAGTCGCACGGCTACATCTCGACCCCGCCCAGCCGGGCCGCGCTCTGCGGGGCCGGTACGGTCACCAACTGCGGTGCGATCCAATGGGAGCCGCAGAGCGTCGAGGGGCCGAAGGGCTTCCCGGGCAGAGGGCCGGCCGACGGCACCATCTGCGCCGGCGGCAACAGCCGGTTCGCCGAGCTGGACGACCCGCGCGGCGGCAACTGGCCCACCACCAAGGTGACGGCGGGGCAGCAGCTCACCTTCACCTGGAAGTTCACCGCCCGGCACGCGACCACGAACTTCAAGTACTACCTGACCAAGGCCGGCTACAACGCGGCCCAGCCGGTCACCCGGGCCAGTCTGGAACTGACGCCGTTCCTGACCGTCCCGTACAGCGGCGCCCAGGTGCCGAGCACCGTCAGCCACTCCGCGACCATCCCGAGCGGCCGTACCGGCCACCAGGTGGTCGTCGCGGTCTGGGAGATCTCCGACACCGGCAACGCCTTCTACTCCTGCACCGACGTCCGGTTCTGACCCGCGCCGCACGGGCGAGGGGCCCGGCGGCCGGAGAACGCCGACCGGGAAACCGGGGTGCACGACCGTCTCCCACGGCGGCCGTGCACCACGGAGCTTCGCGGGCTGCGCCGGTCCTCAGTGGCCGCAGCAGCCGCCGCTGACGCCGCCGCACTGGCAGGGTGCGCCGGACTGGCAGCCGCAGCCGCAGCCCGGGCCGCAGCCGCAGCCGGCCGCGAGGACGGGCAGCAGCTTCGGGGTGGTCGGCTCGACGATGTCGTGGGCCGGTGCCGGTCGGGTCGGGTTTGCCTTCATCGCGCTGGAACCCTCCTTGTGACGGGCACACTTCGGTGCCTACGGCATTGAGTGAAACCGCCGATCGGACGGAGCGTCAACGGGCGCGCAGTGGTGGGAGGCCCATCGGGTCGTGCGCCCCCACCACCCCCGCCCGAGGTTTACTCACCCTGCGGGGTGAGCGCCGGCGGCCCGGGAGGCCGGAGCCCGCCGGACCCGGAGACCGTGGCCCGGCCGACCCGGGGCCCCCGGGCCGCCGTTTCGCCGCCGAGGCACCGCCGTCCGCGGGTGGGAACGCCGACGCCTCCGGAGGCGGGACCGACCCTGCCTCCGGAGGCGCCGTACCGCGCCCGGGGTCACTCCCCGGCGGCCTCCGAGGAGGCCACGAAGTCGTCCACGTGCTCGCCGGTCACCAGGTACACCACGCGCTTGGCCACCGAGACCGCGTGGTCCGCGTAGCGCTCGTAGTAGCGGCCGACCAGCGTGACGTCCACCGCGGTCTCGATCCCGTGCTGCCAGCGGTCGTCGATCAGGTGCGCGAACAGCTCGCGGTGCAGTGCGTCGATCGCGTCGTCGTCCTGCTCCAGCTCCAGCGCCTTGTCGACGTCCTTGGTGGCGATCACCAGGCCCGCCTTGGCCACCAGCCGCTGGGCGAGCTGGCCCATCTCCAGGACGGTCGCGTGCAGGTCGCTCGGCACCGCGGACTCGGGGTAGCGCAGCCGCGCGACCTTGGCCACGTGCCGGGCGAGGTCGCCACAGCGCTCCAGGTCGGCGCTCATCCGCAGCGAGGTGACGACGATGCGCAGGTCGGTGGCGACCGGCTGCTGGCGGGCGAGCAGGTCGATCGCCCGGTTCTCCAGCTCGTGGTGCAGGTTGTTGATCTTCTCGTCGGCGGCGATCACGCTCTCCGCCAGCGCCAGGTCCGCGTCGAGGAGCGCGGTGGTGGCCCGGCCCAGGGCGGAGCCGACCAGCCGGGCCATCTCGATCAGGCTGTCGCCGATCGAGTCGAGTTCCTCGTGGTACGCGTCGCGCATGCTCTCTCCTCAGTAGCTGTGTCGGTGGCGGTGCCGACCGGTCGTTCCGTACGACCGTCGGTACGGCGTGCGGATGACCGCTGCTGGTGGCGCGCATCGTACGCGCGCACCGGGGGCGACGGACAGGCGTTCGACCCGCCGACCCACCCACACGGGCTGCGTGGCCAACTTTGGGCCGTCCGGGCGACCACGCACGACCCGTGCGGTGAATCGGCAGCTACGTGGAGGTGAATTCTCGGCAACGGGCGGCCGATCCCTTGATCCGACCCTGGAGGAGAGGCCTCGTCGTGCGCTTAGGCTGGCGGTATGGACGTGAACGTGGCCGCCGCCGCTGCCTGCGCCATAGCCGGGCTCGGCGTCGGCCTCACGGCCTCCATCGCCTTCCGTTGGAGCGAGCGCGAACAGGCCAAGGGCAGATACGGCGGCACCAACGGCAGAACCCGGCAACAGGGGCTCACCACCCCTGCCCACGAACCCCCGCTCCCCCCGGGGGTCGACACCGTCCTCTCCGTGCTGCGCTCCTGCGCGATCGTGCTCGGCGAGGGCGACGAGGTGGTCAAGGCCAGCTCGGCGGCGTACGCGATGGGACTGGTGCGCGGCGGCGCGGTCGCCGTCGACCAGATGCTCGCGCTGGCCCGGGCCACCCGCAGGGACGGCGAGATCCGCCAGGTCGAGCTGGAGGTGCCCCGCCCGGGTGCGGCGCGGGCCGCCGAACCGCTCGCGGTGTCGGTCCGGGTCGCCCCGCTGGGCTCCCGGCTGGTCCTGGTCCTGGTCGAGGACCAGACCGACCGCCGTCGGGTCGAGGCGGTCCGCCGCGACTTCGTCGCCAACGTCAGCCACGAGCTCAAGACCCCGGTCGGCGCGCTCTCGCTGCTCTCCGAGGCGGTGGCCGACGCGTCCGACGACCCGGAGGCGGTCCAGCGCTTCGCCGGCCGGATGCAGATCGAGGCGACCAGGCTGGCCAGCCTGGTCCAGGAGATCATCGACCTCTCCCGGGTCCAGGACGACCGGCTGATGGTCGACCCGGAGCCGGTCGCGGTGGACGAGCTGATCGCCGAGGCGATCGACCGCTGCCGCCAGCAGGCCGCCGCCAAACAGATCCTGATCGCGGCCGGCGGCATCGCCGGCCTCTACCTGCACGGCCACCGCGGCCAGCTCGCCGCGGCCCTCGGCAACCTGGTCGAGAACGCCGTCAACTACAGCCCGCCGCGGACCAGGGTCGCGATCGCCACCCGACGGATCTCCAGCGCCGCCGCCCTCGGCGAGGCCGACGGAGAGCTGATCGAGATCTCGGTGACCGACCAGGGCATCGGCATCTCCGAGAAGGACCGCGAGCGGGTCTTCGAACGGTTCTACCGGGTCGACCCGGCCCGCTCGCGGGCGACCGGCGGTACCGGCCTCGGCCTCTCCATCGTCAAGCACGTGGCCGCCTCGCACGGCGGCACCGTCTCGGTGTGGAGCGTCGAGGGCCAGGGCTCCACCTTCACCGTGCGCCTGCCCGCCGGGCAGGCCCCCGCGGACCACAAGCTCCCCGTCGGGGAGTCCGCGCAACCCCTGTCAGACACAACCCCCCAGCTTGCCCCGGAGGCCTGATCGTGACCCGAGTACTGGTGGTCGAGGACGAGGAGTCGTTCAGCGACGCTCTCTCGTACATGCTCCGCAAGGAGGGCTTCGAGGTGGCCATCGCCGCCACCGGCCCCGACGCGCTGGAGCAGTTCGAACGGAACGGCGCCGACCTCGTCCTGCTCGACCTGATGCTGCCGGGGCTGCCCGGTACCGAGGTCTGCCGCCAGCTCCGGGTGCGCTCGAACGTCCCGGTGATCATGGTCACCGCCAAGGACAGCGAGATCGACAAGGTGGTCGGCCTGGAAATAGGTGCGGACGACTACGTCACCAAGCCGTACTCCACCCGTGAGCTGGTGGCCCGGATCCGCGCGGTGCTGCGCCGCCGCGGCGAGACCGAGGGCCCCGGCGACGGCGGCGGCCCCGGCGCGCTGGAGGCGGGCCCGGTCCGGATGGACGTCGACCGCCACGTGGTCACCGTCGACGGTGCCAAGGTCGACCTGCCGCTCAAGGAGTTCGACCTGCTGGAGATGCTGCTCCGCAACGCGGGCCGGGTGCTCACCCGGATGCAGCTGATCGACCGGGTCTGGGGCGCGGACTACGTCGGCGACACCAAGACCCTCGACGTCCACGTGAAGCGCCTGCGGGCGAAGATCGAGCCGGACCCGGGCGCGCCGCGCTACCTGGTCACGGTCCGTGGCCTCGGCTACAAGTTCGAGCCGTAGACCGAACGGGCCCCGTGGCACCGGGGGCGGGGCGGGCGGCGTGAGCCGTCCACCCGGCCTCCGGCCCCCGCCCCGCTCCCGGTCGCGGAGACCGACGAAGGACCCCTCCGGGCAGCCGCCCGGAGGGGTCCTTCGCGTGTGCCCGCGGGCGGCGCGCCCGGAGGCGCCTCGCCCGCAGGCGGTTCGTCAGTGGGTGCCGGCGGCCGGCGAGGCGGTGCCGGCCGTGGTGGCCGCACCGGTGGTGGGCGCCGCACCGGCGGAGGCGCCGGCTGAGGGCGAGCCGGCGGCCTTGGACGGCACGGCGGCGGGGGAGGCGGTCGGGCCCCAGCCCTTGTACAGCCCCTTGTTCGGGCTGACCGCGGCCTCGGTCGCGACCTTCTCGCCGTTCTTGAAGGCGAAGGCGGTGGGCACGAAGCCGCCGACGTGCACGCTGGCGGAGGCGACCCGGGCGGACGGGTTGCCCTCGCCGCCGAGCAGCACCGCGCCGCCGGGCGGGACGACGATGGTGCTCAGCGGAGCACCCTTCTCGTCGGCGAAGACGGCGGTGGCGCCGTCGCCCACGACGATGGACTGGAGCTCGGCGGGCTCCGCCCCGGTGTTGCTGATGTTCACCGACACGTTGGCGGGGCCGGTGTGCTCGCCGGAGGACTCGTCCCCGGTGACGACGACGATGTTGTTCAGCAGGAGATCCGTGCCGAGCGTCGCCGAGGCGTTGTCGGGCTTGATCTCCAGGGTCTCCGCGTTGTTGCCGGCGGAGCAGGACGACAGCGAGGCGATGGCGAGGGCGGCGATGGCGGCGATGCTGCCGACTCGAATGCTGCGGCTCACGGCGGCGGCTTCTCCTAGGTCACGTGTCGGGTGGTCAGGTCTCAGATTATCGACCTCGTTTATGCGCAGCTCACGGGGTGGTCCCCGTGTCGCGCCCCCGGAGTCCGCCGGGGCGCCCGGACGGCGGCACGGCGCCGACTTCGAGGGCCGTGCATCGCCGTGTCCAGGTCAAGGGCCGACCAAGATCGGATCACGATCGGGAAACGGCCCGATAAACGGTGAAAACTCAAGATCCAATCACGGTTTCAGGAGTGTTGCCGCAGGTTTCGGCAGGCACTGGAACCGCCTCCGACCTGCGGGAAGCCCGCGCCGAACGCCGCCCGCAGCACGTCATGGGGGTCCTTGTCAAGCCCCGAGACCGGCCCTGACCTGCGAAAACGCCCTTCGGGTGCGCCGAAAAGCGTGTTATTCTGGAAAGCCACGGAAGGGGTCCTGTCACATGACGTTCAAGGTTGGCGACACGGTGGTCTACCCCCATCACGGGGCCGCGCTGATCGAGGCCATCGAAATTCGCCAGATCAAAGGTGTGGACAAGACCTACCTGGTGCTCAAGGTGCAGCAGGGAGACCTGACGCTCCGCGTGCCCGCCGAGAACGCGGAGTTCGTCGGCGTGCGCGATGTGGTCGGCCAGGAGGGTCTCGACCGGGTCTTCGAGGTGCTTCGCGCACCGTACACCGAAGAGCCGACCAACTGGTCCCGTCGCTACAAGGCGAACCTGGAGAAGCTCGCTTCGGGTGACGTTATCAAGGTCGCCGAGGTTGTGCGCGACCTCTGGCGCCGCGAGCGCGAGCGCGGTCTGTCGGCCGGCGAGAAGCGCATGCTCGCCAAGGCGCGCCAGATCCTCGTCAGCGAGCTCGCGCTGGCCGAGAACACCAACGAGGACAAGGCGGAGACGCTGCTCGACGAGGTGCTCGCCTCGTAGTGCAGTCGGGCTTGCGCCCACCGCTCACACGCTCACAGCGCCCGATGCCGGCGCGCCGCTCACCGGACGGATCGTCCTGGAGTGGTGCAGTGGCACTTCGGGCGCTGAGGCGTGTCCGGACGACGCCCCCGCACCCGAGCCGGCCGGCCCCGGGTCCGCATGACCGTTTCTGCGCGTTCTGCGTGCTCTGTGGGCGGGAGACCGTGGAGCTTTTCGGAAGGGGTCCCGCGCGCCCGTCGTGCACGCCATGGCCATACCCACTTCGCCGAAGGAGTGAAACCTGAACGCCACAGGAGCAGTCGCAGCAGCAGTGGTGCCCGCCGCCGGACGCGGTGAGCGGCTGGGGCCGGGAGCCCCCAAGGCCCTGCGGGAACTGGGCGGGGTGCCGCTCCTGGTGCACGCCGTCAGGGCGCTGACCCGCAGCCGGGCGGTCGGCCTGGTCGTGGTCGCCGCGCCGGCCGACGGGGTGGCCGAGGTGGTCGGACTGCTCGACAGCCACGGCCTGGACGGCAAGGACGTCCGGGTGGTGCCGGGCGGGGCGACCCGCCAGGAGTCGGTCCGGCTCGGCCTCGCCGCGATCCCGGCCGAGGTGGAGATCGTCCTGGTGCACGACGCGGCCCGCCCGCTCGTCCCGGTCGAGGTGGTGGACGCGGTCGCGGCCGCCGTCCGCGCCGGGGCCGAGGCGGTGGTTCCGGCCGTGCCGCTCGCCGACACGGTCAAGCGGGTCGAGCCGAACCCCGGCGGACCCGAACCGGTGCTCGACACGCCCGACCGGTCCACCCTGCGGGCCGTCCAGACGCCGCAGGGCTTCCGTCGGGAGACGCTGGCCGAGGTGCACGCCAAGGCGCTCGCCGAGGAGAACGCCGGAGGCGCCGACGCGCTGCCGGCGGTCACCGACGACGCGGGCCTGGTGGAGCGCTTCGGCGGCCGGGTGGTGGTGGTGCCCGGCCACGAGGAGGCGTTCAAGGTGACCCGCCCGCTGGACCTCGTGCTCGCCGAGGCCGTTCTCGCCCGCCGGAGGGCCTCCGATGCCTACTGACCCGACGCAGCCCGCCGCCCCGGCGCCGTCCGCCGTTCCGACGCGGGCCGCCGAGCCGCAGGTGCCGCTGATCCCCCGGGTCGGCATCGGTACCGACGTGCACGCCTTCGAGGCCGGACGCCCGCTCTGGGTGGCCGGCCTGGAGTGGCCGGGCGCCGAGTACGGCCTGGCCGGGCACTCGGACGCCGACGTGGCCGCGCACGCCTCCTGCGACGCGCTCTTCTCGGCCGCCGGGATCGGCGACCTGGGCGCGCACTTCGGCACCGACCGGCCGGAGTGGTCGGGCGCGTCCGGGGTCCGGCTGCTCGGCGAGGCCGCCCGGTTGGTGCGCGAGGCCGGCTTCGAGATCGGCAACGTCTCGGTCCAGGTGATCGGTGTCCGGCCGAAGATCGGCAAGCGCCGGGCCGAGGCGCAGGCCGCGCTCTCGGCGGCGGTCGGTGCGCCGGTCTCGGTCTCCGGGACCACGACGGACGGTCTCGGCCTCACCGGCCGGGCCGAGGGGCTGGCGGCGATCGCCACCGCGCTGGTGTACGAGCGCCGCTGAGCAGGGTCGGGCACCTGCGGGGGCCGGGCGGGCCGGACGGCCCGGTGGGCCGTCCGGGTGGTCCGTTCCGGGAATACCCGGACGGTGACGAGTGTTCAGGAGCCGTGGCCGGGGCGCGAGTCGCTACCGTTCC
>NZ_JBHVWC010000037.1:7988-99297 GCF_042882445.1 Kitasatospora sp. NPDC058218
CGGCCCGGTGGGCCGTCCGGGTGGTCCGTTCCGGGAATACCCGGACGGTGACGAGTGTTCAGGAGCCGTGGCCGGGGCGCGAGTCGCTACCGTTCGGTGCGGGTCCCGCCGGGGCCGCCCCGCCCACCGCAGGCAGTCCGACGCCGCTTGACGAGAAGAGGTCCCCGATGGCCGCACAGCTCTCCGACCAGGCCAAGGCCCTGATCGACGGCAAGAGTTTCGCCGTGGTCTCCACGATCCAGCCCGACGGCAGCCCCCAGTCCTCGGTGGTCTGGGTGAAGCGGGACGGCGACGACCTCCTCTTCTCCACGGTGGAGGGCCGCCGCAAGCACCTCAACCTGGTGAAGGACCCGCGGATCTCCCTGGTGGTCAACCCGCCGGAGAGCCCGTACTCCTACCTGGAGGTGCGCGGCGAGGTCACCCTCAGCCGGGAGGGCGGCAAGGAGCTGATCGACGAGCTGGCGCTCAAGTACCGCGGCGAGCAGTCCTACGGCTACGACGGCCCGGACGACGTCCGCGTGGTCGTCCGGCTCACCCCGCGCAAGGTGGTCGGCAACCTCTGAGGAGACCCCCGCGGAGGGGGAGGCTCCGGTAGGCAACGAAGAAGAAACGGCGTAGCCGCGGTATTGACATTCGAGAATGTCGCGGGGCACCCCCTCATGCCCACTACGCTTGACGCTGTGAGCATTCGCCTGTACGACACCAGCACCCGCCAGGTACGCGACTTCGTCCCGCTTGTACCGGGTTGTGTCTCGATCTACCTGTGCGGCGCTACCGTCCAGTCGGCGCCACACATCGGGCACATCCGGTCCGGTCTCAACTTCGACATCATGCAGCGGTGGTTCGCCTACCGCGGCTACCAGGTGACGTTCGCGCGCAACGTCACCGACATCGACGACAAGGTCATCGCCAAGGAGCGCCAGCTCGGCACGCCGTGGTGGCAGATCGCCTACGCCAACGAGCGGGCCTTCAACGACGGCTACTCGGCGCTCGGCTGCCTGCCGCCGACCGTCGAGCCGCGGGCGACCGGGCACATCCCCGAGATGATCGAGATGATGCAGGCGCTCATCGCGAAGGGGCACGCCTACGCGTCGGACGGCAACGTCTACTTCGACGTGAAGTCCTACCCCGGCTACCTCGAACTCTCCAACCAGAAGCTGGAGAACCTGCGCCAGCCCGAGGGCGAGGGCGAGACCGGCAAGCGCGACCAGCGGGACTTCGCCATGTGGAAGTCGGTCAAGCCGGGCGAGCCGAGCTGGAACACCCCGTGGGGCCCCGGTCGTCCCGGCTGGCACCTGGAGTGCTCCGCGATGGCGCACAAGTACCTGGGCCGGGCCTTCGACATCCACGGCGGCGGGATCGACCTGATCTTCCCGCACCACGAGAACGAGATCGCCCAGTCCAAGGCGTACGGCGACGATTTCGCCAACTTCTGGGTGCACAACGCCTGGGTCACCATGAGCGGCGAGAAGATGAGCAAGTCGCTCGGCAACTCGGTGCTGGTCTCCGAGATGGTCGAGCGCTGGCGTCCGATCGTGCTCCGGTACTACCTGGCGGCCCCGCACTACCGCTCGACCATCGAGTACAGCGAGGAGTCGCTGCGCGAGGCCGAGGCCGGCTTCGGCCGGATCGAGGGCTTCGTCCAGCGCGTGGTCGAGCGCTGCGGCACGGTCGACGCGGCGCCCGAGGTGCCGCCGGCCTTCGCTGAGGCGATGGACGACGACCTGGGCGTTCCGCAGGCGCTGGCCATCGTGCACACCGCCGTCCGTCAGGGCAACAGCGCCCTCACCGCGGACGACAAGGAGAACGCGGTGGCGCGTCTGGCCGAGGTCCGTGCGATGCTCGGAGTACTGGGTCTCGACCCGCTGGACCCGCACTGGGCCGGGGCCGAGCGCGGCGAGGACCTCCACGGGGTCGTCGACTCGCTGGTCCGCCTCGTCCTGGAGCAGCGGCAGGCGGCCCGGGCCCGCAAGGACTTCGCCACCGCGGACGCCATCCGCGACCAGCTCGGCGTGGCCGGGCTGGCGATCGAGGACACCCCGTCCGGCCCGCGCTGGACGATCAACAGCCAGTAACTCCATCTGACGATGGGGTGAGGGTGGGCCGTACCGGACCGGTGCGGCCCTCCCGCATGACGTAGCGCATGCCGTCGACCGCCACCGGGCACACCGGTGCGGCCGGGGCATGCCGGACAGACAGGAAGTACAGCCATGGCCGGCAACAGTGCACGCAGGAACCGTCGCAACCCCGGATCGAAGAAGGGCGCGTCTGTCGGTACCGGCGGCCACAGCCGGAAGGCGCTCCAGGGCAAGGGCCCGACGCCGCCCGGTGCGGAGCGCAAGGGGCACCCGAAGCAGCGCGCCGCCAACGCGGCGGTCAAGCGCGAGCGGGACGCCAAGGCCCGGGCCGGCATGCGCCGGGCCGGTGCGGGCGGCCGGGGCGGGCGCGGCGGCGCCGGTGCCGCCGAGCTGGTCTTCGGCCGCAACTCGGTGGTCGAGGCCCTGCAGGGCGGTGTGCCGGCCACCGCGCTGTACGTCATGCAGTTCATCGACACCGACGACCGGGTCCGCGACGCCTTCCAGGCCGCCAACGACCGCGGCCTCCCGCTGATGGAGGCCCCGCGGGCGCAGCTGGACCAGATGACCGGTGGCATGAACCACCAGGGCCTGGTGCTGCAGGTGCCGCCGTACGAGTACGCGCACCCCGAGGACCTGGTGGCCGAGGCCGCGGAGGCCGGCGAGGACGCGCTGATCATGGCGCTGGACGGCGTCACCGACTCGCGCAACCTGGGCGCCGTGGTCCGCTCCGCCGCCGCCTTCGGCGCGCACGGCGTGGTCATCCCCGAGCGCCGGGCGGCCGGGATGACCGCCGGTGCCTGGAAGACCTCCTCCGGTGCCGCGGCGCGGCTGCCCGTCGCCCGCGCCACCAACCTGACCCGGGCGCTGGAGGCCTACCAGAAGGCCGGCCTGCTGGTGGTCGGTCTGGCCGCCGACGGCGAGGCCGAGATCGGGGACCTGGAGGCGCTGGCCGGCCCGGTCGTGATCGTCGCGGGCAGCGAGGGCAAGGGCCTGTCCCGGCTGGTCTCGGAGACCTGTGACATCCGGGTGCGGATCCCGATGCCCGGTGCCACCGAGTCGCTGAACGCCGGCGTCGCCGCGGGCATCGTGCTGTACGAGGCCGCGCGCCTGCGCAGCAAGGTCGGCTGAGCCCTCCCGACGCAGTAGGCCGAGCCGTCCCGCGACGGCTCGGCCGAGCCCCTTCCGACGCAGCACAGGCGGGCCGGACGGCGCAGGAGATCTTCCGGATTCTCCGCAGTCCGTCCGCAGTTCGGGTGAAAGCGATCGGGCCCGATCGGGCCCGATCGCTTTTCTCATGATCACTTCAAGTGGGCGCCGGATATCCACTCGGGAGAGTGTCCTAACCGGGTGTCACCCGGTTAGACGGGTGTGGACACCAGAACACCTCGGCGCCCCCTCCTGGGCAACGGCAGCACCGGGATAGACGCGGGCCCCGGCCTCAATACCGTCAAGGTGCCGTCCGACCCCGCGCGCCTCAGCATCACCCAGGCGAGCTTCCGGCTCCGGCTCGGCACCCCGGTGGCGCCGCTGATCGACGCCCCGGCCGGACTCCTCTCCACCGGGGCCGCGTTCGGCGACCCGTACGCCGGGCAGGGCCTGATCCGCCGTCCGCTGGTCACCCCGCAGGTCGTCGTGCCCGCCTCGGCCGTACCGGCGCTCGCCGGGGCCGGCGGTGCCGGTGCGCCCCGCCGCAAGGGCCGGGTCACCGCCGTCACCTGGACCGGCCAGGCGCCCCCCGGGGACCAGGCGGCCACCCAGCTGCTGGAGGCCGTCCGGCTGACCGGCGTGCCCGCGCCGGCCGGGATCGGCGGGCGAGCCACGGTCGGCGGCTCCACGGCCGACGACGACACCCGGGTGATCCCGTCGTACGCGGGCGCCCGGACCGTCCCGCGCCAGCCGCGCGAGGGCGCCGGCACCGCCACCGAGGCCGGCGTCGGCCCGGTCGGCGCGCCCCAGGGCTGGACGCCCAGCGGTGAGCTGCCCGAGGTCTCCGCCACCACGGGCGAGGGCAGGCCGCCGTGGTACCCCGGCCGCCGGGTGGACCTCGGCCTGGTGCTGCTGCCGCTGCGCGCGGTGCTGGGCTCGCTCTCGGTCTACGCCGGGTTCAGCAAGCTCTGCGACCCGGTGTACTTCGACGGCGGCGAGCGCGGCTCGATGATGCGCTGGCTCTCCTCGCTGCACCCCTGGAAGGTCGCCGAACCGCTGCTGGCCTTCGCGATGGCGCACCCGGTCGGTTCGGGGCTGGTGGTGTCGTTCACCGAGATCGTGGTGGGCGTGCTGACCGTCCTGGGCCTCTGGCAGCGGCTCGCGGCCGGAGCGGCGATGCTGCTCTCCGCCGCCCTGCTGTTCACCGTCAGCTGGCGGGCCGTGCCGGTCTACGACACGCCCGACCTGATCTTCCTGGCGGCCTGGAGCCCGCTGCTGATCGCCGGAGCGCCGTTCGCCTCGTTGGACGGACGGCTCAACCTGGAGGCCTGGCGACGCCACGGCTCGGGTGCGCCGGCGGCGCTGCGCCGACGGGTGCTGCGGCGCGGCGCGGTGGTCACCGCGGTGGTGGTCGGCCTGACGCTTCTGCTCGGGTCGATGCTGGGCGCGGCGGTCCGCACCGGCGGCCGTCCGCACCCCGCGCCCTCCCGTCCGGCGACGGACTACGGCACGCCGGTCTGGCCGAGCGGCGGGCCCTCCGTCGCCCCCGGTGGGCAGGGCCAGGCCACCTCGCCCTCGCCCGCGGCCGCGCGGCCGGCCTCGCCCACGGCCGGCGCGTCCGCACCGCCGACCTCCGCCCCGGCGCCGGCCTCGGCCTCGCCGAAGGCCGGGACGGCCACCCCGAGCGGCAAGGCGCGGTCGACCAAGCCGGAGAGCGGTGCGAGCTCGGCCCCGGCGGCGGCGACGCCGACCGCGGCCCCGGCCGCCTCGGCGCCCGCGCAGCGCGGCACCCCGGCGGCGGGCAGCGGTTCGGGGGCGGCGCCCAAGCCGAGTCCGAGCAGCAGCTCCGGCTCGGGGCTGCTGGGCGGCGTGCTGGGCAGCGGGCCGTTGGCCGAGCTGTCCGGCGGCGGTGCCCGGAACTCCCGGCCGGGGTCGCCGACGGCGACCTGACGGGCCCTCGGGCCCTCCGGGGAACGCAGGTGGCCGGGTGCTCCGTGGGGGAGCACCCGGCCACTTCGCCGTGCCCGGGCCCGCCCGGGGGCCGTCGGGGGTCTGCGGGCGGGCCTTGCGGGGCCTTTCCCGGCCTTTCCGGACCGGCCGGGCGGGCCGGCTACCCGGGCGTGCGACCGGCGCCGGCGGCGAGCTCCTTGGCCGCCTCGGTGAGGTCCTTCGCGGTGTCGATGGCGCGCCAGTAGACGCCCTGCGGCAGCTGGTACCCCGCCAGGCGCTTGCCGCGCGCGAGCTGGGGGAAGGTGGTCCGCTCGTGGTCCCCGACGTCCGGCAGCAGCTCGGCGAACTCCGGGCTGAAGACGTACAGGCCGGCGTTGATCAGGAAGGGCGAGGGCGGGGCCTCGATGAAGTCCAGCACATTGCCGAACTGGTCGGTCTCCACCGCGCCCCAGGGGATGCGCGGCCGGGCCAGCGCGAGGGTCGCGACGGCGTCCCGCTCGTGGTGGAAGGCGGCCATGTCGCGCAGGCTGAAGCGGGTCCAGATGTCGCCGTTGGTGGCGTACCAGGGCTCGTCCGGGCGGGGCAGCGCCTTGGCGGCGTACTTCAGCCCGCCGCCGCGGCCCAGCGGTTCGGCCTCGACGACGGTGCGGACCTTCAGCGGCAGGTCGGTCCGGTCGAGCCACTCTTCCAGCACACCGGCCAGGTGCCCGCAGGAGATGACCACGTCGGTGACGCCCTCGGAGGCGAGCCAGGACAGCTGGTGCCCGAGGATCGGCGTACCCGTGCCGGGGATCTCGACCAGGGGCTTCGGCCGGTCGTCCGTGTAGGGCCGCAGCCGGGAGCCCTGGCCGCCGGCCAGGATGACTGCCTGGGTGACGGCCGTCGTCCGGGGCGGGGACGCCTGCGGTGCCTGCTGTTCCTGCGGGGACGTGAGGTCGGCGGTGGGGCCGGGGTCAGCGGTCATGCCTGCACAATAGGCGGCCACCGGGGCGCGACACCCCAGGCTCCGGCGTCGAACTCCCGCCCGCCTGAACGCCCGCCCGCGCGGCTCCGGCGGACCTAGCCGGTGACACCCGAGGCGAACGAGCCGTCACAGACCGGGCGGGCGAAGGACCGGGCCCGCTGGACGTCCCCCTGGTACTTGCGCACGGCCGCCTTGCCCAGCTCGCCCGCGAGCGAGGTGCAGTAGGGCGTCAGCGCCGGCTGCTCGCGCATCGAGCGCTCCAGCAGGTCCAGTGCGCTGCCCGGGTTGTGCGCGCGCAGCTCCTCCAGCAGCGCGACGCGCAGGGCGTCCTGCGGGGCGAGGCCCTCCGGGGCCTTGGCCGCGGGCGCCCGCCCGATGCCGGCGCCGTCCTCGCTGGACGCCGCCACGACCTGCTGGTCCAGCCCGGTCGGCGGAGCCCACGGCACCCTGGTCACGGCGAGGGTGCCGGTGGTCACCAGGACCACGGGCAGGGTCAGGGCGATGGTCTGGCCGATTCGGCGAACAAGCTGCTTCACGCTCAGGAGAGTAGCGCTGGGTGGGGACCGGATCGCCCTCCGTTACACCATCGAGTGACGCGGTGTCCGGGTTCGTCCCTTCACCGTGTTGACGCGGGTGCTGCGGACGGCCGAACGACGACGCGGCCCCGCCGGACCGGGGGTCCGACGGGGCCGCGGCTGCTCGTTGCCCGGGGGCGACGGTCAGTTGCTCAGACGGGCACCGCTGCTGGTGGAGAACACGTGGGTCTCGTTGGCGATCGGCACGACGTGGATGGTCTCGCCGCGCTGCGGGATCTGGCGGCCGTGCACGCGCACGACCAGGTCCTTGTCCTCGCCGCCGATCTTGGTGGTGCCGTAGACGAAGCCGTCCGAGCCGAGCTCCTCGACCACGTTGACGGTCACGGCGACGCCCTCGATGCCGCCGCCCGGGACGATCTCGAAGTGCTCCGGGCGGATGCCGACGGTCACGGACTTGTCGGTGCCGGCGCCGGAGAGGTCCTCGCGGGAGATGTTGACGACCGAGCCGCCGAACTTCACGCCGCCGTCCACCAGCGGCACGTCGACCAGGTTCATCGCCGGCGAGCCGATGAAGCCGGCCACGAAGAGGTTGGCGGGCCGGTCGTACATGTTGCGCGGGGTGTCGACCTGCTGCAGCACGCCGCCCTTGAGCACCGCGACGCGGTCGCCCATGGTGAGCGCCTCGGTCTGGTCGTGGGTGACGTACACGGTGGTGATGCCCAGGCGGCGCTGCAGGCCCGCGATCTGGGTGCGGGTCGAGACGCGGAGCTTGGCGTCGAGGTTCGACAGCGGCTCGTCCATCAGGAAGACCTGCGGCTCGCGGACGATCGCGCGGCCCATCGCGACACGCTGGCGCTGACCGCCGGAGAGCGCCTTCGGCTTGCGGTCCAGGTACTCGGTGAGGTCGAGGATCTTCGCGGCCTCTTCGACCTTGGTGCGGATCTCCGTCTTGTTGACGCCCGCGATCTTGAGCGCGAAGCCCATGTTCTCGGCGACGGTCATGTGCGGGTAGAGCGCGTAGTTCTGGAACACCATGGCGATGTCCCGGTCCTTCGGCGGCAGGTGCGTGACGTCGCGGTCGCCGATGCGGATGGCGCCGGCGTTGACGTCCTCCAGGCCGGCCAGCATCCGGAGGCTGGTCGACTTGCCACAACCCGAGGGGCCGACCAGGACGAGGAACTCGCCGTCCGCGATCTCCAGCTCCAGCGCGTCCACGGAGGGCTTGTCGGCCCCGGGGTAGACACGGGTCGCCTTGTCGTACGTCACAGAAGCCATGGCTGTGCTCTCCTTCACCGGCAGGAACGTGCCGGACGATCCGAGTAAAGGTGGATGTCGTGGGCGGCCCGCCAGTGGTCTGAACCACTGCACGAACCGACTCCCGGCGACGCTACCTGCGCCTACGCCGGTTGTCAGCCCCCCGGCCCACTGGAATTCGGCATCGGTTCCATCACGCTCGTCCCGGTCCTGCCAACCCCCGGATATGCCGACACCGCCCCACCACTGCCCGGTAGACTGCCCCCGGTGCCGCCGTGACCTCGTCGCGGACGGTCACCATGCCTCCTTAGCTCAGCTGGCCAGAGCACCGCTCTTGTAAAGCGGGGGTCGTCGGTTCGAACCCGACAGGGGGCTCAGGATTCGTCGGTGTGACCAGTGGCCCCGGGCTTCGTGCCCGGGGCCACTGGCGTTCTCCGGGGGTGGCCGGACCGGAGGCGGCGCAGGGTCCAGGGGGCGGCGGGGGCGGCGAGGGGCCGGGTGAGGGCGGTGAACAGCTCGGCGGCCCGGCGGTAGGAGAGGCGGGCGTGGCCGGTGTGGGGGCAGCGGTCGGCGGCCGGGGTGGCGGCGGGGGCGCGGCGGTCGGTGAGGAAGAGCGGGCCGCGGGTGCGGCCGGCCACGAGCAGCGGGAGCAGGCGTGCGGTGCCGGCCCGCCAGTGGACGGCGGCGGCCGAGAGGTGGCTGCGGCGGTGGAGGAGGTCGAGGTCGTCGACGTCGAGGGCGAGGGCGGTCTCGACGGGGGCGCCGCTCTCGTGGAGCAGGTGCCAGAGGGTCTGTTCGCGCAGCGGGGCCCGGAGGGCGAAGAGGGCGCGCAGCTGGTCGGGGTCGAGCGGGCCGGTGCCGGCGGCGTCCGATAGGGGCTGCGGGCGCAGATCGGCGGCGGGGTCGGTGCGGAGCCAGCCCTGGGCGCGCCACCAGGTGAGGGCCGCGCGCAGGGTGGAGAGTTCGCGGTTGAACGTGCGGGGGTCGGTCGTGGTCGCGCGGTGGGCGGCGGCGGCCCGGAGGCGGGCGGCGGCGTCCGGGTGGTCGAGCAGCGCGAGCGGGAGGACGGGCGGCCGCGCGCGGCGCCGGTCGGGGCCGCCGGGGGCGGGGCGGTCCGCCAGGGCCCAGGCCCAGGTGTCCAGGGCGATCCGGTAGATCCGGCGCGAGGCGGCGCCGAGTTCGGCGGCGGCCAGATAGCGCTCGACGGCGACCGCGTACTCGACGGGCTGGACGCTCGGCATGGGCGGCTTCCTTCCGCAGTAAATGATGCGATGGCGAGGGCTCAAGCGTAGCGGTAATCCGCAGTAAAGAGCATGGTGGAGCCCATGATTGGGGAGATTTACTGCGACAGTTGCAGGCGACGGAAGAATTGATGGCGTCAGACTCAACTTCTTCCTCGGAAACCCTTGTCCGCGGCCGCCGGGCGGCGGCAGACTTGCCGCCCATGGCAGTGGACGCGCATCGCGCACCCAAGCCCGGAACGGCGGCCCCACGCAGGTGGGCGGACCGTCTGGCCGTGCTGGGTGAACGCGACTTCCGGTGGTTCTTCGTCGGCTACACGACCTCGCTCCTCGGGTCCTCGATGGCGCCGGTGGCGGTGGCCTTCGCCGTCCTCGGGGCCGGGGGCGGCGGCAGCGGCCTCGGCTGGGTGATGGCGGCCCGGATCCTGCCGATCGTGCTGGTCATGCTGGTCGGCGGGGTGGTCGCCGACCGGCTGGGCAGCCGGCGGGTGATGCTGGCGGCCGATGTCCTGCGCTGCGGCGTGCAGGCGGTGTTCGCCGCGGTGCTGATGTCGGGCCGGGCGCCGCTCTGGGCGATGGTGGCGCTGGTCGCCGTCTGGGGCCTGGGGGAGGGGGTGTTCCTGCCGGCGTTCGGGGCGCTGGTGCCGAGCCTGGTGCGGGACGCTAGCCGCCTCTCGGACGCCAACACCCTGCTGGGGCTGGCCCGTTCGGTGGCCACGGTGGTCGGGCCGGCCGTGGCGGGACTGGTCACGGCGGGGTGCGGCCCGGCGGCGGTCCTGCTGATCGACGCCGTCACCTACGGGATCGGCGCGGTGGCGCTCGCCCGGTTCCGTCCTGCGACGCAGGGGTCGGCGGGGGAGGGCGGTTCGCTGCTCGCCGATCTGCGCGAGGGCTGGTCGGAGTTCCGTTCGCGGCCCTGGCTCTGGATCACCACGGCGCACATGGGGCTGTTCAACCTGCTGGTCTGGGCGCCGTTCCTGGTGCTCGGCCCGCTGACCGCGCAACACGGGCTCGGCGGGGCGCGCGGATGGGGGCTGGTGATGGGCGGCTACGGGGCGGGCGCGGTGCTGGGCGGACTGCTGATGCTGGGGCGGCGTCCCGGCCGGCCGCTGGCGGTGGCGACGGTGGCGACGTTCGGCTGGGCGCTGCCCTCGGCGGCGCTGGCGGCGGGGTGGCCGCTGGTGCCGGTGGTGGGGGCGGCGCTGCTCGCGGGCGTCGGTGCGGCGGTCTGCGGTGCGCTGTACAGCACGACCATGCAGAGCTGGGTGCCGGTCGAAGTCCTGGCCAGGGTCAGCGCGTTCGGTGGTCTGGGGGCGTTCGTGCTGGGGCCGGCCGGGCTGGCCGCGGCGGGGCCGCTGGCGGACCGGGTCGGCGCCGGGGCGGTGCTGGCCTTCGGCGCGCTGTGGCAACTGGGCGCGGGGGTGGTGGTGTTGGCGGTGCCGGCGGTGCGCCGGCGACGGTGGTAGCGGCGGGGGGCGGACGGCCGTGCCGGGGGCCGAGGACGCCGTCGCGGGCGGCCACCGTCCGTGGCCGGACGAACGGTTTCGGTCGCCTCCGGTGGGCTCGCCCGAGGTGGCCCGGTCCCGGCGGCCGCGCGGCGGGCACGGCGCCCGGAGCGGTCGTACGGTGGAGGGAGTGCGGGGGCGAACGGAGGAGGTTGGCCATGCCCGGTTCTCTCACCATCAGCCACCACGAGGCGTCGGTCGCCCTGGATCACGGGGACGCCAAGCGCCTCGCCACGGTGCTGGAGGAAATCGCCTACCTGCTGGAGATCCCGGGGCCGAACCGGATCAACGAAGCGCAGCTCGACGCCCTGTGCGAGGGCCGGGCGCCCGACCGGGCCGAGTTGTCGCGCTGGTCCCGCGGTCTCGCCGCCGAGCTGAAGGGGCGGCTCTAGACCGGACGGGAGCCGACGACGGCGGCCGCGCCCCGGCGGGCGGCGTCGCCGTACGATGACCCGCGGGGCGGGTGGTCCTCGCGCGCCCCGCGGGTGCCGGCGCGGCCGGTGGCCGGCCCGGCGGAGGAGGGTGGGGGCCCGAGCGTGCCGCAGTCCGTGTCACAGCCCGGCGCGATGTCCTGGCTGACGGTGGAGACGCCGCTGCCGAGCGGTCCGATGCACATCGCGGTGACGCCGCAGGGTGTGGCGGCCGCCGGGTACCTGGGGCGCCCGGGCGAGCTGCCGCAGTGCACCGACCGGTCGAAGATCGACGCGGTCAGCGGCCGGATCGGCGAGTACCTGGCGGGCCGGCGGCGGGAGTTGGGGCTGCCGATCGACTGGAGCCTGAGCACCGGACCGCACCGCGCCGTGCTGCGGACGCTCTGGCAGGAGGTGCCGTTCGGGCGGACCATCACCTACGGCGAACTGGCCTCCCGCAGCGGGGTGTTCGAGGGCGTCTCGGAGCCCGGACTGGCGGCCAGGACGGTCGGGCAGATGATGGCCGCCAACCCCGTCGCGCTGCTCGTCCCGTGCCACCGGGTGGTGGCGGCGGACGGCCTCGGCGGATTCGGCGGCGGCCGGGTCGGGATCGACGTCAAGCGCTGGCTGCTCACCCTGGAGGGGGCGCTGGAGCCGACGCTGGACTGGGACGGTCCGCTGTAGCGGGGCCGGTCGGGCGGTGTCCCGGAGCGCGGCGGGCGTCCCGGAGCGGAGAGGGTGTCCCGGAGCGGGGCGGGCGGGGACGGGTGCCGCCGACGGGGTGGCGCCGGCGGCGGCTCATAGGTGTCAGTGCACGAGTTCCACCGCGGCGAGGCCGCGGGCGAACGGGGTCTGGCGCGGCAGGACCGGCTGGATCCCGGAGACCAGGGTGTAGTCGATCCCGGCCGGATCCCCGGTCACGGCGGTGTCCGGGCGCTCGCCGAGTGCCAGCTGCACGGCGTTCCACGGGAGGTTGAGGCCGCACAGGCGCAACTGGTGCAGTCCGCCGGAGGGCCGGGTGTTGACGTCGATGACCACCGGCTCCCCGGCCAGGTGGCGGAACTGCACATTGGACAGGAAGGACATCCCGACGGACTCGACCAGCCGGCGGGTGGGCTCCAGGTACTGCGGTGCGGTGGTGAAGCTGCGGCGGCGCCGGTGCTTGCTGCGGCCGACGGCGGCGAGCAGGGTGCCGTCGCGGTCGCCGAGGCAGTCGACCGATATCTCGGGGCCCTCCAGGTAGGGCATCACCAGCAGGTCGGCCGGCTCCTCGGCGGCCTCCAGCGCGGCGGCCACCTGGTCGACCTGGACCCGGCTGTCCCAGCCGGCCAGCCGGTGCAGGCCGAAGGGCTCGCGGGTGAGCATCCGGAAGCCCTCGCCGCCCGCGCCGGAGGCGGGCTTGAGGCAGGCGGTGAGCCCGGCGGCCTCGATCCGGTCGACGGCGGCGAGCAGGTCGTCGGCGTTGCGGACCAGCCACCACGGCGGGGTGGGCAGCCCGGCGGCGGCGATGGCCGCGTAGCCGTCGGCCTTGCTGTCGAAGGCCGCGATCGCGGTGGCGGGCGGGCAGACGAGGGCGGTGCCGATCGCCTCGAACTCGTGGTGGTGCAGGGAGATCGCGAGCTGGTTGAGCCGGGGCAGGAAGACGTCTATCGAGTGGCGGGCGCAGTAGTCGAGCGCGTAGGCGACGTAGGCGTCCGGGGTGAGGTCGCCCGGTTCCAGGGTGGCGTGGTCGGCGGCGGCGAGCACGGGGGAGTCGGCGTCGACGTGGGTGGCGTGGATCCGGACCGGGCGCGGAGCGGCGCGCAGCTGTTCGATGAAGAAGACGTTCTCGGCGTAGGTGCGGTTGAGCCAGACACGTACGGGGGCACTCACGAAGGCCTCCCAGGGCAGGGTGAACGAGGGGAGGGCATCCGGTGGCGGCCACACACTCGTCAACTGGCCCCAGGGCCCTTTGAGGTGGCACCTTAGCGGCCCCTCGTGGCGGAGTGGACGGCGGGTGGGCCCCGCCGTGGCCGGGGGTCGGAGCGGGGCCCGCCCGGGGGCGGCCCCGGGGTGCCGGTGGCGCCCGGCGGGAGAAAGTCCGACCGCGTTCGAATAGGCATCGAACTGAAATAGATCAGGTGATCTAGTCGTCCTATTTGTTCGGTTATTCCGACCACTCGAATGAGTGATTGTGGAACCCCCCGAACGGGCCCATCATGATTCTTGCAAGGCGACACTTCGTCGGGTATGCGAAAGGCTCCCTATGTCGACCGAAACCAACGTCGGTATTCCTGCGCCGGGCGGCCCGCCGCAGTCCGGGCAGCAGCAGAGCCTCGGTACGGCCGGCGCGAGGAACCTCGCGACGACCACCAAGTCCGCGCCGCAGATGCAGGGCATCAGCCCGCGCTGGCTGCTCAGGATGCTGCCGTGGGTCCAGGTCTCCGGCGGCACCTACCGGGTCAACCGGCGTCTGCGCTACTCGGTCGGCCGCGGCCGGGTGAGCGTCGTCAAGACGGGCTCCGAGGTCCGGATCGTCCCGCCGAGTCTGCGCGAGGTGCCGGTGCTGCGCGGCTTCGAGGACGACGCGGTCCTGGAGGAGCTGGCCGGTCGCTTCGTCCAACGCGAGTTCTCCGCCGGTGAGGTCCTGGTCGCGGCCGGGGCGCCGATCGACGAGGTCCTCATCATCGCGCACGGCAAGCTCGACCGGCTGGGAACGGGCAAGTACGGCGAGCAGACGGTGATCGGCTCCCTCGCCGACGGCGACCACCTGGGCGACGAGGTGCTCCAGCGCGAGGACGGCGCCTGGCCGTACGCGGTGAAGGCCGCCACCGCCGGTACCGTGCTGGCGCTCTCCTGGCCCGCGTTCCAGGAGCTCGCGGACCGCTCCGAGGCGCTGCAGCTGCAGATCATGGACTACCTGGCCGGCTTCCAGCAGGCGCAGAACAAGCACGGCGAGGCGGCGATCGGGCTCTCCGCCGGTCACCACGGCGAGTACGAGCTGCCCGGTGCCTTCGTGGACTACGAGCTGAAGCCGCGCGAGTACGAGCTGAGCGTCGCCCAGACGGTGCTCAAGGTGCACAGCCGTGTCGCCGACCTCTACAACCAGCCGATGAACCAGACCGAGCACCAGCTCCGGCTGACCATCGAGGCGCTGCGCGAGCGCCAGGAGGGCGAGCTGATCAACAACCCGGAGTTCGGGCTGTTGCAGAACGCCGCGTACGACCAGCGGATCCAGACCCATTCCGGGCCGCCCACCCCGGACGACATGGACGAGCTGCTGAGCCGGCGCCGAAGCACCAAGATGTTCCTCGCCCACCCCAGGGCGATCGCCGCCATCGGCCGGGAGTGCAACCGCCGGGGCCTCTATCCGGACACCGTCGAGGTCCAGGGCAAGTCGGTCTTCGCCTGGCGCGGAGTTCCGGTCTTCCCGTGCAACAAGATCCCGATCACCAGGGAGAACACCAGCTCGATCCTCGCGCTGCGCACCGGGGAGGACAACCAGGGCGTCATCGGGCTGCATCAGACCGGAATTCCCGATGAATACCAGCCGAGCCTCTCGGTGCGTTTCATGGGGATCAGCGAGAAGGCCATCATTTCCTATCTCGTCAGTGCCTACTATTCCGCCGCCATTCTGGTGCCCGACGCGGTCGGCGTCCTGGAAAACGTCGACATCGCGCACCGCAACGACTGACCGGGGTCGGTCGGAATCGCGCCGCCCGGCCGGGTCACGCCCACGCCCCCGGCCGGGCGGCGCCCACCATCAGGGGGAGGAACCCATGGGAAGTTTCACGTTGGAGCGGGAGCACCGGGAGGGCCACGAGGCGGAGGACGTGCTCGCCCGCACCCGCAGCCTGGTCGATCCGGTCATGCGCGTCGCCGTCGACTCGCTGCCCGGCTCGATGCGCAAGGTGGCCGGCTACCACTTCGGCTGGTGGGAGGCCGACGGCTCACCGGCCGCCGCGCCCTCCGGCAAGGCGATCAGGCCGGCCATGGTCCTGGCCGCCACCCAGGCGCTCGGCGGCACCACGGCCACGGCCACCGCCGCGGCGGCGGCCGTCGAACTCGTCCACAACTTCACCCTGCTCCACGACGACGTCATCGACCGCGACGAGACCAGGCGCCACCGCCCCACCGCCTGGAGGGTGTTCGGCACCACCGAGGCCATCCTGGCGGGCGACGCCCTGCACTCGCTGGCGCTGCGCCTCCTCGCGGAGGACGCCCACCCGGCCGCGCAGGGCGCGATCCGCAGGCTCACCGACTGCGTCGTCGAACTTTGCGAGGGCCAGCAGATCGACTGCGCCTTCGAGCAGCGCAGTGACGTTTCGCTCGCCGAGTGCCTGGCGATGGCGGAGGCGAAGACGGGTGCCCTGCTCGGCGCCGCCTGTGCGATGGGGGCGCAGTACGCGGGTGCCTCGGAGGAGGCGGCGCAGGCGATGGACGGCTTCGGTCGGGAGATCGGCCTGGCGTTCCAGCTCATCGACGACCTGATCGGGATCTGGGGTGATCCCGCCGTCACCGGCAAGCCGGTCGGCGCGGATCTGGTGGCGCGCAAGAAGTCCCTTCCGGTGGTGGCGGCGCTCGGCTCCGGAACGCCGGACGGGCGGGTGCTGGCCGAGCTGTATGCGCTCGAACGCCCGCTCACCCCGGAGGAGTTGAGCCGTTGCGCGGCCGCCGTGGAGGGTGCGGGCGGGCGCGGCTGGGCACAGGGGGAGTCGTGCGAGCGGATGGCCGCCGCGCTCGCCCAGCTGGCGACGGCGGTGCCCGAGCCGTCCGCGGCCGACGAACTGCTCGCCCTTGCCGAGCTGGTCACCCGGCGCACCCACTGACCGGGCCCGCCTACTGACCGGGCTCATGTACTGATCGGGCCCGCCCACTGCGCTGTCGGTCCGCCGTCTCGGGAGGGCGGTGGCCGTCGCCGTGCCGACGCGCAGGGGCGGGAGGTCGCACCGGTCGACCTCCCACCCCTGCGCGCTGCCGTCCTGTGCAGAGTCCAGCACCGGTCCCGGTCGTCGGCACGCGTGCCGCGCGGACGCCACGCCATGCCACGGCACGGCGCTATGCGAGGGCGGCGAGCAGGCGTTGCTCCTTGGCCGGGACGATGCCGGTCTTCTGGGCTGCGCCCTTGCGGCCCTTGAGGCCGTCGGCGTCGGTGTCCTCGGCCGAGCCCCGTTGCCGGAGCCAGGCCCAGGTGTCGCGCGCGGTCTCGGCGAACGGCCGGCAGCGCAGACCGGCAGCCTGCGCCCGGGTGGTGTCGGCGAGCCAGACGCCCGCCAGTTCCGGTGCGTCGGGCGCCCAGAGCGGGAGTTCACTCCACGGCTGGACGCTGTCCGGGCCCTCGGCGAGCAGCGGGCCGTCCTCGACCCAGACGAGTTCGGCGGGCGGGCGGGCGCCGCCGTCCTCGTCGGCGGTCTCGCCGACGACCTCCACGCAGGTCGTCAGGAACTCCCCGAAGGTGACGTTCCCGGCCGGGGCGGTGGTGATGAAGCGCCCGGTGCGGCCCGCCAGCAGCGCGTCCACGCCGAACGCCGCGAAGTCGCGGACGTCGATGACCTGCATCGCCCGGGTCGGGTCGCCCGGCGCCAGGACCTGGCCGCCGCGAGCCATCCGCTCCAGCCACCACGGCAGGCGGCCCCCGTTCTCGTGGGGGCCGATGAGCAGGCCGCTGTTGAGGATCAGGGTGCGGTCGGCGCCGAACTCCTCCAGCACCGCGCGTTCGCAGCCGGCCTTGAGGGGGTTGCCGGGCGGCTGGTCGGGCGGGGTGTCGGCGGGGCAGGGGTGCAGGGGGGCGGTCTCGTCCACCGGCAGGGCCGGCCAGTCGGCGAAGGCGTGCACGGAGGAGACGAAGGTGTAGTGGTCGGCGTGCTCGCGCAGCAGCCGGGCGGAGCGGACGGCCTGGGCGGGCTGCTGCGCCGAGGTGTCCACGACGGCGTCCCACCGCCGCCCCTCGACCAGTCGGGTCAGGTCGTCGGCCGAGTCGCGCTCGCCCCGGACGGCCTCGACGCCGGGCAGGTCGGTGCCGGAGCGGCCGCGGTTGAAGGTGGTCACTTCGTGGCCGCGGGCGAGGGCCTCCGAAGCGAAGGCCCGCCCCAGGAAGGACGAACCGCCGAGCAAGAGGATCTTCATGGCGACAGCCTGTCCTGGTCGGACGCTCTCCAGACCCCCGTTCGCGGTGGGCGGACGCCCTCTCCGGACCGCCGCCCCCCGGACGCACCCCGGCGCAGCCGCCCGGCACCCCGGCGCCGTCGCCGACATGCTGATCGACTGGGTGGCCCCTAGGATCCGTTTGTACCTATTCGTCCGCAAAAGAGGCATGTGCCGAGCCAGGGGAGATCGTCAGCATGGGCAACCCGGCACTCGTGGATCCGACCACCGTCCGCGCGACCGCCGCCGAGGCGTGGATCTGGGGGTTCCCACTGCTGGAGAACTACCGGACGCTCTACCCGCATGCGGTCGACGACGCGGACCCGCGCCACGTCGGCGGCTTCGGCGTCTTCCGGCACTATCCGCAGCCCTTCACCCCGGCCAACACCGACGTCGTCACGCCCAACAACGACACCCCGTACTCCTGGGCCTGGCTCGACCTGCGGGCCGAGCCGTGGGTGGTCTCGGTGCCCGCCGAGGACCGCTACTACGTCCTCCCGCTGCACGAGCTCGACACGCCGTACGCCGGGTTCATCGGTGCCCGCACCACCGGCCAGGAGCCCGGCGACTACCTGGTGGCGGGCCCCGGCTGGCGGGGCACGGTGCCCGACGGCACGGCCGGCGTGATCCGCACCGCCACCGAGCTGATCGGCATCCTCGGGCGCACCTACCTCGGTGGTACGTCGCCCGAGGCGGTCGAGGAGCTGAAGGGCATCCAGGGGCAGTACCGGCTGCGCCCGTTGCACGAGTACACGGGCACCGCGGCACCGCAGCCCGCGCCCAACCCCGTCTGGCCGGTCTGGCGGGAGGAGGTGCTGGGCACCGTCGAGTTCTTCAGCTTCCTCGACTTCCTGCTCGGCTTCTTCCCGGTGCTGCCCGCCGAGGCCGACCTGCGCGGCCGGCTCACCGATCTGGGCATCGACGGCCGGGGCGAGTTCGAGCCCGCCGCGCTGCCGTTGGAGGTCCGCGCCGAGATCGAGCGCGGCATCGCCGACGCCCGGGCCGAACTCGCCCGGGCGGCCGAACGGACCGTCGGGTCGACCGGCCTCTTCGGCACGCGCGAGCAGCTCGGCACGAACTACCTCACGCGGGCCGTCGCCGCCCTGAAGGGTCTGTACGGGCTGCCCGCCGAGGAGGCCTGGTACGGCGGCTGGGCCGCCGACAGCGACGGCGGGAGCCCGCTGAACGCCGGCGAGCACGACTACGTCCTGCGCTTCGGCCCGGACCGGCTCCCGCCCGCGCGGTTCTTCTGGTCGGCCACCATGTACGCGCTCCCGGACCGTCTGCTGGTCGACAACCCCCTGGACCGCTACTCGATCGGCGACCGCACCCCCGGGCTGGTCCGCGACCCGGACGGCGGCCTGACCCTGTACGTCCAGCACAAGCGGCCGGCCGACGCCCAGCACTCGGCCAACTGGCTGCCAGCGCCCGACGGCCCGTTCACGGTGGTCGTCCGGCTCTACGGCCCGGACGAGCGGGTCCTCGACGGCCGTTGGACGCTGCCGCCGCTGACGCCGCGCTGACCCGCGGTCGCGCCGACCCGACGCCGCGCCACCGCCGTGCCGCCCCCACCCGCCCCCACCCGGACCCGAGAAGGACTGCCGATGACCCAGCCCGAGCTGGAGGCCCTGGCCGCCGACGCCTACGTCTACGGCTACCCGCTGGTCTCCGACCTCACCATGGTCGAGCGCTTCACCGAGGGCGGCATGGGGACCCTGCCGGCGGCACCGTTCAACGACTTCAGCCACGCCACCCGGCTGGCCGGCCCGGACGACCCCTTCGTCTCCGTCAACAACGACACCGTCTACTCGATCGCCCAGCTCGACCTCTCCGAAGGCCCGCAGGTGGTGCGGGTGCCGGACACCGCCGGGGCCTACTACGTGCTGCAGTTCGTCGGCGCGTGGACCGACAACTTCGCCTACCTCGGCCGACGGGCCACCGGCACCGGTGCGCAGACCTGGCTGGTCGTCCCTCCCGGCTGGCACGGGACCCCGCCGGATCCGGAGCGGGTGATCGTCTCGCCGACCACCGTGGCCACCGTCGTGGGCCGCTTCGCCTGCACCGGCCCGGACGACCTGCCGCGGGTCCGGGCCCTCCAGGAGGGGCTGACGCTCGAACCGCTGGAGCCGGGCGGCCTGGCCGCCGGACTGCCGGCGCCGGACCCCGAGGTGCCCGAGCGGCTGGCCTTCTTCGAACGGCTCAGGATCTGGATGGCGGCCTTCCCGCCCGCCGGGCCCGACATCGAGTACCAGCAGCGCTTCGCCCCGCTCGGCCTGCTCGACACCGGGCCCTCGCCCTACCGCGCCGCCGCGCCCGACTGGACCCTCGCCCTGCTCAAGGGCCTGGCGGCGGGCCGGGAGCGGGTCGAGGCCGCCACCCGGCCGCCGGAGGACCACCCGGCCGGCGAGTGGCGCACGGGACTGCACCTGTTCGACTACAACGTCGACTTCCTCGGCCCCGGCACCATCGACGACCCCGAGTGGCGCATCCCCGACCGCCGTGCCGCCTACCTCAGCCGCGCCGCCGCCGCCCGGGCCGGCCTCTGGGGCAACCACGCGTACGAGGCGACGTACGCGATGACCTACGACGACGCCGACGGCCGGCCGCTCAGCGGTGCCCACGCGTACACCCTGCGCCTGGACCAGCCGCCGCCGGTGGATGCCTTCTGGTCCGTCACCATGTACGGCCTGCCGGACTACTACCTGGTCGCGAACCCGATCGCGCGCTACTCGATCGGCGACCGCACCCCCGGTCTGGTCCACGACGAGGACGGTTCGCTGACGCTCCGACTGCAGCGCCACCCTCCGGCCGACCCGGCGGAGGCGGCGAACTGGCTGCCGACCCCGGAGGGGGAGTTCCGGCCGATCATCCGGCTCTACCAGCCGAAGCCGGCCGCACTCGACGGCACCTACCGGGTGCCGCCGATCCGGCGGAGCTGAGCACGCCGTTCGCACACCGGTGACAGGGAGGAGGCGGGGATGGGTGACGCCGTCGGCCAGATGCTGGCCTCGGCCGTGGGCATCGCGATCAGCCCGATGCCGCTGATCGCGGTGATCCTGATGCTGGCCACCCCGAAGGGCAGGAGCAACGGCCTGGCGTTCACCGCCGGCTGGGTGGTGGCGCTGGCGGCGGTGGTCACCGTGGTGGTGCTGGTCGGGTCGGGGCTGAGCACCGACACCTCGAAGCCGACCTGGGCGTGGTGGCTGAAGCTGGCGCTGGGCCTGCTGTTCCTGCTGCTGGGGTTCAAGCAGTGGAGGGGCCGCCCGCGCGAGGGCCATGTGCACGGGCCGCCGAAGTGGATGCAGGCGATCGACCGCTTCACTCCGGGCAGGGCGGCCGGGTTGGCGGCCGCCCTGGTGGCGGCCAACCCGAAGAACCTGGTGCTGGCGGTGGGCGGCGCGGTCTCGATCGCGACCAGTACGGCCTCCGGCGGGGGCAAGGCGGTCGCGGCCGTCCTGATGGTGCTGATCGGCTCGCTCTGCACCGTGGTGCCGTTGGTGGTCTACCTGTTCGGCGGCGACCGGTCGGCCCGGGTGCTGGGCGAGTGGAAGGCGTGGATGGCCACGCACAACGCGGCGATCATGATGGTCGTCCTGGTCGTCCTCGGCGCGAAGTACATCGGTGACGCCATCGCCGGCCTGACCGGCTGAGGCCCGGCGACGGCCGTGCGGCGGTCGGCCGCCCCGGTGGCGGCCGACCCGCCCGCCACCGCCGCTCCGGTTCAGCGCGCCGAGGCGGGGGCGGACGCACCGCCCGTCGGGGCCGGTGAGGCGGGCGCACCCGTCGACGCCGTTCCGCTGGGCGTCCCGGTCGGTGCCCCCGTGGGCGTCCCGGTGGGTGTCGCCGACGGGGCCGCGGTCGGTGCGGCCGTCGGCGTGGCGGTCGGCGAGGCCGTGGCGCTCGGGGAGGACGGCGAGGCCGTGGCGCTCGGGGAGGACGGCGAGGCCGTGGGCCCGGGCCCGGTCGGCGGGGCGGACGGCGTACCGCCGGTGGGCGCGGGACCCGGGGCGGTCGGGGTGGCGCTCGGCTCGGCCGGGACCGTAGTGCTGCCGCCCCGGTGCTGCGGACCGCCCTCCAGGGTGACCACCGCCTGCGAGGGCGGCAGCGCGATCCGGGCGGTCCAGTGCGTGTTCGGAGCGAGGTCCTCGTCGACGGTGACGATCACCGTGATCCGCTGGCCCGGCGCGAGCGTCCCGGCGTCCCGGCTGAGCCGGAGCCAGGCGGCGTCCACCTCGGCGTGCCAGCGGATCTCCGTGGCGCCGGAGTTGGTCAGGGTGAGGACGGTCCGGTTGCCGTAGTCGCCGGCCTCGACCGTCAGCAGCCCGACCGGTGCGGGAACGGACGACCCCGCCGACGCGGAACCCGGACCGGTGCCGGTACCGGTGGTGGCGGCGGGGGCCGGCGCGGCGATCAGCGTCGGGCTGCCGAGCGGGGTCGCGCCCCGGCCGGGGACCGGGATCGCGGGGCCCTGGATCCCAGGGAGCAACGTTTCTGCAGGCCTAGGCCCGGCCCCGGCCAGCTCCAGCCCGGCCACCGCCGGAGCCGCCCCCACGGCCCCCACCACCCCGCCCGCCTGCCCGGGCTGCCCGGCGACCGGTCCGTTCGGCCGACGCCCGGCAGCCCGCCCGTCGTCCTCGACCCGGACCGAGGAGACCGAGGCCGCCGCCCCGGTGCCACCGCCGCCCCGGTGGCCGGCCCAGAGCGCGACCACCGGCGCGGCCAGCACGGCGGCCAGCACCCCGGTGGTCACCACCCGGCGGCGCACCGCCCGGGCCCGGCCGCTGTCCGGCGCGCGGTGGCGGGGGAACCCGCCCTGGTCGAACCGCAGGCCCGGCTCGATCACCGGCGCCGACGACCTCCGCCACACCGTCTCCCCCGCCACGCGCGGCAGGAACGTCGCCCCGTCGCCCCGCAGCGCCCCGGCCGTCCCGGGTGCCGACAGCACCGGCAGCCCCGACAGGCCCTCGGCGCCCTGCATCACCTCGCCGGCCACCCGCTCCGCGGTACCCCGACAGGTCGGGCAGTCCGCCACGTGCTGCACCAGTTCCCGGCGCAGTGCGGGGCCGAGCACCCAGTCCCGCCAGCTCTCCGCCCCGGCCCCGCCGAGCCGGTCCAGTTCGGGGCAACTGCCGACGCCGAGCACCAGCAGCGCCGCCCTGGTCCGGCCGACCTCGGCCTCGGCCGAGGCGAGCAGCGCACGGGAGGACTCGAAGGGCACGCCCAGCACGGCCGCCACCTCGATCGGGCTCAGCCGGTGGCGCACCGACAGCTCCAGCGCCTCGCGCTGCTCGGGGTCGGTGCCGGCCGCCTCGGGCCAGGCGAGCGAGGCCAGCTCCCGCCGCCGCCGGCCGGCCTCCGCCGCCGAGAGCCCGCTCACCTCCGTACCGCTCGCCCCCGCACCGGCCGTCTCCGTACCGCTCGCCCCCGCACCGGCCGCCGCATCGACGGCACCGGCAGCAGCGCCCGGACCGAAGCCCGCCCCGTCCTCCAGGCGGCGCAGGCAGCAGTACCGGGCCAGCGAGTACAGCCAGGCCCGGACCAGTCCGGGCTCGGCGAGCCGGGTCCCGTGCCGCAGTGCCAGCTCGCGCACCTCGCGCAGGGCGGCGGCGGCCGCGTCGTGCTCGCACAGCACCGAGAGGCAGTAGGTGAACAGGCCGTCCACCTGCCGGTCGTACGCCGCGAGCACGGGGTCGCGCGGCCCTTCAGTACGCGTTGTCACCCGTCCGACGGTAGAGAGGCCGGGGGCCGTGCCCGGGCTGTTCCCTGCTGTTGTACTTCTTTCGGGTAACAACATCGCCCATTCGTGGACCAGGACCGCCCTCACCGCCCGCCCGCGCCGTCCCCCCGGCGACCCTCCCGCAGCCGCCCGGCGTCCGTCCCGCACCCAGGCCCGCGCCGCCGGCCCCGCCGCCCCGCCCGCAGTGTCGTACCCAGGCGCTACGGTGACCGCATGGCTGCCCGCACCAAGACCACCGCCAAGCCGCGCCCGGCGTACCGCTGCACCGAGTGCGGCAACCAGCTGCCCAAATGGGTCGGCCGCTGCCCGGAGTGCAACGCCTGGGGCACGGTCGAGGAGTACGGCGCGGTGCCGATCAGGACGACGGCCGCCGGGCCGGTGAGCGCGCCCGCCCGCCCGATCGGCCAGATCGACGGCCAGGTGGCGACGGCCCGCTCCACCGGCGTGCCCGAGCTGGACCGGGTGCTCGGCGGCGGCCTCGTCCCCGGCGCCGTGGTGCTGCTGGCCGGCGAGCCCGGCGTCGGCAAGTCCACCCTGCTGCTGGACGTCGCGTCCAAGGCGGCGGGTGCGCAGCACCGCACGCTCTACGTCACCGGCGAGGAGTCGGCCGGCCAGGTCAGGCTGCGGGCGGACCGGATCAACGCGCTCTCCGAGCACCTGTACCTCGCCGCCGAGTCGGACCTCGGAGCCGTCCTCGGGCACATCGAGGCGGTGAACCCGGGCCTGCTGATCCTGGACTCGGTGCAGACCATCGCCTCCGCCGAGCTCGACGGCGCACCCGGCGGGCCGGCCCAGGTCCGCGAGGTGGCCGGCGCGCTGATCAGGGCGTCCAAGGACCGCGGCATGGCCACCCTGCTGGTCGGCCACGTCACCAAGGACGGCCAGATCGCCGGCCCCCGCCTGCTGGAGCACCTGGTGGACGTGGTGCTGAGCTTCGAGGGGGACCGACACGCCCGGCTGCGCATCATCCGCGGGGTCAAGAACCGGTACGGCGCCACCGACGAGGTCGGCTGTTTCGAGCTGCACGACGAGGGCATCGTGGGCCTGGCCGATCCGTCCGGCCTCTTCCTGACCAGGCGTGACAAGCCCGTCCCCGGCACCTGCCTGACCGTCACCCTGGAGGGTCGCCGCCCGCTGGTGGCGGAGGTCCAGGCGCTGATGGTGGATTCGCAGATCCCGTCCCCGCGCCGGACGACCTCCGGTCTGGAGTCGCCCCGGATCGCGATGATCCTGGCGGTGGTCGAGCGGCACGGCGGGGTCAAGCTCGGCAAGCAGGACATCTACACCGCGACGGTCGGCGGGGTGAAGCTGAGCGAGCCGTCGGCGGACCTCGCGATCGCCCTCGCCGTGGCCAGCTCCTCCTCGGACACCCCGCTGCCGAGCAACCTGGTGGCGATCGGTGAGGTCGGTCTCGCGGGCGAGGTGCGGCGGGTGACGGGTGTGCAGCGGCGGCTGGCCGAGGCGCACCGGCTGGGGTTCACGCACGCGCTGGTCCCGCCGGACCCGGGCAAGGTGCCGGCGGGGATGAAGGTGGTCGAGGTCGCGGACATCGGGGAGGCGCTGCGGGCCATCCCGGGCCGCCGCCGGGCCGCCGCCAAGCCGCGCGGCGAGGCGGCGTCGGCGCCGCCCACCCCGCGCCGGGCCGCGGCCGCAGCACCCGCCGCAGCACCCGTCGCCGCCTACCCGGAGGAGCTCATGGAGGGGTGGGAGCCGGTCGACTCGGACGAACTGCGCTGACCCAAGCCCTGTTAATGCCGCACGCAGTTAGACTTTCCCCTGTCTAATCGGCAATAAGGCAGTAATAAGCGACAGAGCAACAGACCGTAGGCCGGCGCACGGCGCGAGGCGCGCGGTACGGGGTCGACCGGAGGAGTCACGTGGCAGCCAGCGACCGGGCGGACAAGTCCTCCCGCGAGGAGGCCCTGCTGCGGGCCTCCCTCACCGCCATCGCCCCCGGCACGGGGCTGCGTGACGGCCTGGAGCGGGTGCTGCGGGCCAACACCGGCGGTCTGATCGTGCTCGGCTTCGACAAGACCGTCGAGTCGATCTGTACCGGTGGGTTCGTCCTGGACGTCGAGTTCACCGCGACCCGGTTGCGCGAGCTGTGCAAGCTCGACGGCGCCGTGGTGCTGGACAAGGACATCACCAAGATCGTCCGGGCCGGGGTCCACCTGATGCCGGACTCCACCATCCCCACCGACGAGACCGGCACCCGCCACCGCACCGCGGAGCGGGTCAACCGGCAGACCGGGTTCCCGGTGGTCGCGGTCTCGCACTCGATGCGGCTGATCGCGATGTACGTCAACGGCACCCGCCGGGTGCTGGAGGACTCGACCACCGTCCTCTCCCGGGCGAACCAGGCGCTGGCCACCCTGGAGCGGTACAAGCTCCGGCTGGACGAGGTGGCCGGCACGCTCTCCGCCCTGGAGATCGAGGACCTGGTGACGGTCCGGGACGTCACCGCCGTCGCCCAGCGGCTGGAGATGGTCCGGCTGATCGCCACCGAGATCGCCGGCTACGTGCTGGAGCTCGGCATCGACGGCCGGCTGCTCTCGCTCCAACTGGACGAGCTGATCGCGGGTGTGGAGCCGGAGCGCGAGCTGGTCGCCCGGGACTACTTCCCGGAGCGGGCCGCGAAGAAGGGCCGGACGGTCACCGAGGTGCTGGCTGACCTGGAGGCGCTGACCCACGCCGAGCTGCTCGACCTGCAGACCGTCGCCAAGGCGCTCGGGTACTCGGGCACGCCGGAGTCGCTGGACTCCGCGGTCTCGCCGCGCGGCTACCGGCTGCTGGCCAAGATCCCGCGCCTGCCCAACACGGTGATAGAGCGGCTGGTCGAGCATTTCGGCGGACTGCAGAAGCTGCTCGCGGCCAGCATCGACGATCTGCAGACGGTCGAGGGCGTCGGCGAGACCAGGGCGCGCTCGGTGCGCGAGGGCCTGTCCCGCCTTGCCGAATCGTCCATCCTGGAGCGCTACGTCTGACGGTGCCCCGGTACGCGGGGGCGGCCCCCGGGGAGCATTCCCCGGGGGCCGCCCCGTTCTCGGGCGCCGGTGCCGCGGCGCTGCTGCCGTGGCGCCGCCGCGTCGCCGCTACTGGGTCACGCGCAGCAGCAGGTTGGGGCTGCCGCTGCCGATCGAGGTGAGCGTGCCGCTGGTGGCGGCCGAGGTGAGGGCGCCGGCGACGCCCGCCGGGGCGGCCCCGGGGTGGTACGAGAGGTAGACCGCCGCCGCGCCGGCCACGTGCGGACTGGCCATCGAGGTGCCGGAGATGGTGTTGGTGGCGGTGTCGCTGGTGCCCCAGGCCGAGGTGATGGAGGTGCCGGGGGCGAAGAGGTCGACCCGGCTGCCGTAGTTGGAGTACGTGGCCCTGGCGTCGGTGCTGGTGGTCGCGCCGACGGTGATCGCGGTCGCGACCCTGGCGGGCGAGTAGTTCTGAGCCGGGGCGTTGTAGTTGCCGGCGGCTATCGCGTAGGTGACGCCGGAGGCGATCGAGCCGGCCACCGCGTTGTCCAGGGTGGTGCTGGCCGAGCCGCCGAGGCTGAGGTTGGCGACGGCGGGCTTCTTCGCGTTCTGGGTGACCCAGTTGACGCCCGCGATGACGCCGGCCGTGGTGCCGGAGCCGTTGTCGTCGAGCACCCGGACCCCGACCACCTTGGCGCCCTTGGCGACCCCGTACGCGCTGCCCGCGATGGTCGCCGCGACGTGCGTGCCGTGGCCGTTGCCGTCCTGGGCGACGGCGTCGCCGTCGACGAAGTCGTAGCCGTTGGCGGCCCGGCCGCCGAAGTCGGTGTGCGAGATCCGCACACCGGTGTCGATGACGTAGGCCGTCACCCCGGCGCCGGCGGTGTCGGGGTAGGTGTAGCGGGAGTCGAGCGGGAGGGCGGCCTGGTCGATCCGGTCCAGGCCCCAGGAGGGCGGGTTCACCTGGGTCGTGGCCACGGTGAGGACCTGGTTGGCCTCGACCGCCGCGACCGCCGGGTCGGCGGCCAGCCGCCGGGCCTGCTTGGCCGTCAGGGCGGCCTCGTAGCCGTTCACCGCCCCGTTCCAGGTCTGCTGGATCCGGCCGCCGTGCCGGGCCACCACGTGCCGGCCCTGCTCGGAGTCGGCGCGGACGCCCGAGTCCGCCCGGAGGGTGACGATGTAGCTGCCCGGGACGGCGGTCGGTGAGTCGGCCTGCTGGACGACGCCTTCGGGGAGCTCGGCCGCGCCGGCGGGAAGGGTGGCGGCGCCGCAGAGGACGGCGGTGGCGATCGCGGTGGTCAGGGCGGCCGCGGCGCGGCGGCGGGTGATGTGCTGCACTGCCATGAGAGGGGTTCCTCCTCGTCGGTGGTGCGGAGCTGGTACCGGGCGGTGCTGCGGCCCGGGGGATCAGCATTCGGCCACTGGCAGGGACGCGACAAGGAGGCTTTCGGGTCGTCATACCGGTGCCACACCAGCGACATCCGGCGGCGGGGGCGAGTCGGGGTGAACCGGGCGGAACGAGCGGCGCCGGGCGGCCCGCGGGATCCGGCCGCCATCGGGGCGTCACCCGCGGACACCGGCCGACACCCTTCCTCAACGCCGCCGCGGCGGGGCGTGCCGCCCGGGCGGCCGGAAACGCACCGAAGCCCCGGCGCGACGGGCGCCGGGGCTTCGGTGGCGGTGCGTTCGAGGGGTGCTCAGCTCTCCAGACGGATCGAGGAGCGCGCCGAGACCTGGCCCCCGGAGAGGCCGGTGAGGTCGGCGACCACCAGGTAGGTGCCGGCGGGAGCGGCGGCCGGGTCGGCGGTGGCGCACTGCGGCTTGCTGCGGCCGCGGTCCCAGGTGAAGGTCTCGGTCAGACCGCCGTTCGCCGGGATCTGCGCCCAGTTGCCGCCGCGGTCGGCCGGGCAGTCGCCGGAGGACCAGATGCGGTCGCCGTTGCTGGCCGTCACGGTGATGGCCGAGGCCGTCCGGCCCAGGTCCACCCGGCAGTTGGCGCCGGAGGAGTTGTGGACGGTCAGCGTCAGCTTCGGCTTGTCCTTGGGCTGGTAGGAGTTCTGGGCACTGGCCAGCTCCAGCGTCACCTGCGAGGAGGCGCAGACGGGCAGCGCCATCACCTCGGAGGTGTTCACCGGGGGAGTGCCACCGCCGCCGCTGGTGCCGCCGGCCGCGCCGCCGCTCGCGCCGCCCGCGGCGGACCCGCCCGTGGCCGAGCCGCCGGTGGCGGGGGCCGGGTTGGGCGCGCCGCCCGTGCCGCCGGTGCTGAGGCTGACGTCACCGCCGCCGGATCCGGAGACCGCGCCCCCGGTCGGGTTGGCGCCGCCCGTCCCGCCGCCGCCGGGGCGCGAGTTGTTCGCGGGGCCGCTCGGGGACGCGCCGGGCGTGATCGCCTCGGCGGGGGGCTGGGTCTGGGACGGCGCGGCCTGCGCGGCCTTGCCCGCCGCTCCGTCACCACCCCCGCCCTGATCGGACATCAGCCAGAAGAGCAGGGCGACGACCGCGGCGACGGCGACGAGCACGACAAGGCGCCGTCGCCAGTAGATCGAGGCAGGCAACGGTCCCACGGGTTGACGCAGAGAGGGCACACCCGAACTCTACGAGACTGTGTGTGCCCTTTGACTCACCAACACCGCACACTCGCCCCTTCCTTCACATGATCCGCCATATGCGCCGTTCGGGGGAGGCCCGAGGGGGGCCTTTCGAGGGAATCCGGAGTTCACTCCTCCGCTTCGGGTGACGGCGCGGACATGGGAGGATCGAAGGGCCATGGCTGCCATCACCGTCACCCCCGCCGTCCCCGCCCCCGCGCCCGCAGCGACTGCCCCGCCGGCTTTGCCGCTGCCGCTGCCGGTGCTGCACTCGACCGTCCTCGGCTGGTACGACGCCCATGCGCGCGATCTCCCCTGGCGGACCCCGCAGGCCTCGCCCTGGGCGGTGATGGTCAGCGAGTTCATGCTTCAGCAGACCCCGGTGAAGCGGGTGCTGCCGGCCTACGAGGCCTGGCTGGAGCGCTGGCCGACACCGGCCGACCTGGCGGCCGACGCGCCCGGCGAGGCGGTCCGGATGTGGGGCCGGCTGGGCTACCCCCGGCGGGCGCTGCGCCTGCACGGGGCGGCGGTGGCGATCACCGAGACGCACGGCGGCGTCGTCCCGGACGACCACGCGACGCTGCTCTCGCTGCCCGGAGTGGGGGAGTACACGGCGGCGGCGGTGGCCTCGTTCGCCTTCCGTCAGCGGCACGTGGTGCTGGACACCAACGTCCGGCGGGTGTTCGCCCGCGCGGTGACGGGGGTGGAGTACCCGGCCCAGGCCACCACGGCGGCCGAGCGGCGGACGGCCGCCGCGCTGCTGCCCGACGACGCCGAGACGGCGGCGACCTGGGCGGTCGGCGTGATGGAGCTGGGGGCGCTGGTCTGCACGGCGCGCGGGCCGGAGTGCGGCGGCTGTCCGCTGTTCAGCCACTGCGCTTGGCAGCGGGCCGGCCGCCCGCCCTACGAGGGCCCGGCCCGGCGCGGCCAGTCCTACGAGGGGACCGACCGGCAGGTGCGCGGGAAGCTCCTCGCGGTGCTGCGGGACGCGCACGGCGCGGTCGAGCAGGTGCGGCTGGACGCGGTCTGGCCGGACGCGGTGCAGCGGGCCCGGGCGCTGGACGGCCTGGTCGCCGACGGCCTGGTCGAGCCGGTGGAGCAGGGCGTCTACCAGCTGCCGCAGTAGCGCCGGGCGGCCGCCGCTCGCGCCGGCCCCTCCGTGCACGCGTGCCCGGCGACGCGAAGACCCGGAACACCAAGGCCCGGAACACGAACCGCCGGCGGCGCGAAACGACCGGCGGCGCGAAAGCGTCCGAAGACGCGACATCCCCCCTCCCGACGCGGGAGGGGGGATGTCGGGGCGTCAGATGGCGACGGCCTCGACGTTGGGCTCGGTGCCCTTGTCGTCGCTCTTCGCCGGCGAGCCGGCGCCGCGCAGCGGCACCTCGCGCATGAACACCGCGGCGGCGATCGAGATCACCGCGGCAGCGGCGCCCCAGAGGAAGACGGTGTGCATGCCGTTGGCCACGGCGTGGTGGTACGCGTCCTGGACCGGGGCGGGCAGCGCCCGCAGCGCGGCCGGGCTCAGCGAGCTCGGGTCGCCCTTGCCGCCGCCGTTGGCGGCCGCGTCGCCGAGCCGCTCCTTCATGGTCTCGGTGACCCGGTTGTTGAACAGGGCGCCGAACAGCGCCACGCCGAAGGAACCGCCGATGGTGCGGAACAGCGTGGCGGTGGAGCTGGCCACGCCCATGTCCTTGAGTTCGACGCTGTTCTGCGCGACCAGCATGGTGATCTGCATCAGGAAGCCCATGCCGGCGCCGAGCACCACCATCCAGCAGGCGGAGGTGAAGCTGCTGGTGTCGGTGGAGAGCGTGGACAGCAGCAGCATGCCGCCGGTCATCACGATGGTGCCGATGATCGGGTAGATCCGGTACTTGCCGGTCTTGGTCACCGCCTGGCCGACCACCAGCGAGATGACCAGCATGCCGAACATCATCGGCATCAGCAGCAGACCGGAGTTGGTGGCCGAGGCGCCCTGCACGGTCTGCTGGTAGAGCGGCAGGAAGACGGTCGAGCCGAACATCACGAAGCCGACGACGAAGCCGATCAGCGACACCAGGGTGAAGTTCAGGTTCTTGAACAGGTCGAGCGGGAGCATCGGCTCCTCGACCCGCTGCTCGACGTAACAGAAGGCGATCAGCGTGGTGGCGGCGAGCGCGGCCAGGCCCAGGATCTGCTTGGAGCCCCAGGCGTACTCCTGGCCGCCCCAGGTGGTGATCAGGGTCAGTGCGGTGATGCCGGTGGTGAGCAGGAGCGCGCCGAGGTAGTCGATGCGGGCCTTGCTGCGGACCTTCGGCAGCTTCAGGGTGACCACGACGACGGCGAGCGCGACCACGCCGAGCGGCAGGTTGATGTAGAAGGTCCAGTGCCAGCTCAGGTGGTCGGTGATGAAGCCGCCGACCAGCGGGCCGCCGATGGTGGCGAGCGCCATCACGGCGGCGAACATGCCCTGGTACTTGCCGCGGTCACGCGGCGGGACCAGCGCGCCCATGATCGACATCACGCCGACCATCAGACCGCCGGCGCCCAGGCCCTGGAGGGCGCGGAAGCCGATGAGCTCGTTCATGTTCTGCGAGAGGCCGGAGAGGGCCGAGCCCACCAGGAAGATCACGATCGAGGTGAGGAAGGTGCCCTTGCGGCCGTAGAGGTCGCCGAGCTTGCCCCAGATCGGGGTGGAGGCGGCGGTGGCCAGGGTGTACGAGGTCACCACCCAGGACAGGTGCTCGGCGCCGCCGAGGTCGCCGACGATCGTCGGCATCGCGGTGCCGACGATCAGGTTGTCGAGCATGGCCAGCAGCATGGTGACCACCAGGCCGATCATGACCAGGCGGATCTCGCGGGGGGAGCGCGGCTGCTCCTCCTCGGCCGTCTTCGTTTCCGGTGCCGGGGTATCGGCCTTGGGTTGTGACATGGGGTGGTGTCTCCCGGACTGGAGGCGGACGACCGATCTGGCCTGCGGAAGGCTTACTTACTTGTCGCCCGGCTAGTTTGTGGACCGTCGGCACGGTAGGTTGTCCACTAGTCGGTCGTCAAGCCAGTTTCTCGGCCGACCCACCGGGCGGGGAGAATGGGTTCGGACAGGCGTTGGACCGGCGCCCGCCGAACGCAGCCGCAGTAGTCACCGACGCAGTCAACGAGGCAGGCCATGGGTACGACGCACAGCCCCCGCAGCGACACCCGGGCCCGCATCGTCGCGGTCGCACTGGAACTCTTCTCCGAACAGGGTTACGAGCAGACCTCGCTGCGCGAGATCGCCGACCGCCTCGGCGTCACCAAGGCCGCGCTCTACTACCACTTCAAGACCAAGGACGACATCGTCCACGGCATCGTGCAGAGCATGGCCGCGCCGATCGACGAGACCATCGCCTGGGGCCGGGAGCGGGAGTGGACGCCCGCGCTGCGGGACGAGCTGATCCGGCGGTTCGCGGCGGGCATGTCGGAGCGGGCCCCGCTGCTGCGCTTCTTCCACGAGAACCAGCCCGCGTTGCGCGACTCGCCCGCCGGGATGGAGTTCAAGGACCGCATGATCGCGATGGTCCGGCTGGTGCACGGCCCGGACGCCACCTTCGAGGACCGGCTGCGCGCCGCGATGTCGTTGCTCACCATCAACTCGGCACTGTTCCTGCTCAAGCAGGACGCCTCCGAGTGCCAGAAGCCCGGGCACGTCCCGGAGCACGCGGTGCCGGTGGCCACCGTCGAGGAGGCGATGGCGGCGGCGCAGCGGGTCGCGCTGGAGATCGGCGCCCTGATCAGCCCCCCGGCGCGGGTCTGAACCGGTCCTCGGGCACGCGTTCGGGCGAGGGCCCGAAGCACCGATGACGCCCGAGGGGCGGGCCGGTCACCGACCGGCCCGCCCCTCGTCGTTCGCCGCGGCCTCAGAAGCCGGTGACCCCGTGCCCGGAGAGGTAGGCGATCGGGTTGACCACCGCGCCGTAGTGGTTGCTGGAGCGGATCTCGAAGTGCAGGTGGGGACCGGTCGAGTTGCCGGTGTTCCCGGACTTGCCGATCTGCTCGGCGGCCGACACCCGGTCGCCCGCCGACACCGAGATCGCCGACATGTGCGCGTACTGGGCGTACCGCCCGTCGGCCAGCCGCAGCACGACCTCCTTGCCGTAGGCGCCGTCCCAGCCGGCCGACACCACGGTGGCGTTGCCGACCGCGAGCAGCGGGGTGCCCGGCTTCACCGCGAAGTCCACCCCGGTGTGGTAGCCGGCCGCGTACTCCGGGTTGGCCACGCCGTACGGGTTGCTGGTCGGCGCGCCCGGTACCGGGGCGGACCACTCGGGGGCCGGCGCAGGGGCCGGGGCGGGGGCCGGCTCGGGCGCGGGCTCCGGGGCCGGCTCGGGCGCCGGAGCCTGGTCGGCGGACGGCGCGGGTGCCGGCGCGGCCGGCGGCTCCGGCGGCTCCGGCGGCAGCAGGTTGGCGGCCACCGCGACGTACTCCTGCGCCGAGCCGTGCTCGTGCGGCAGCTGGTACGAGCTCGGGCCGGCGACCTGCACCGGCGCGGGGGCGGGCACCGCGTCCGGCGAGGCGGTGAAGGCCGAGCTGCCGGGGGTGGTGGGTATGACCGTCTGCGCCGAGGCGCTGCCCGGGGCGGCGACCAGCAGGGCGCCGGACAGTATCACCGCGCTCGCGCCGATCGCGGTGACGGTGCGGTGGCGGTCGGTCCGGAGCGGGCCGCCGGGCAGGGTGTGGCGGGGTGCGGTGAGCGTGCGCAGCGGGGCGGCGTGGGTGCGGACGGCCTGGCCGAGCCGGGGCTGCCAGGCCGCCGCCTGGGTCGCCGCGCGGGCGGCGAGGCGGCGGAGGGCCGGCCCCATGGGCGGGACGGAAGACATCGGGTAGCTCAACCTCACGGACGTACGGGGGCAGCACAACGAGCCCGTTCGGGCGTGCTGAGCGGGGGACCACTCAGGTGTAACCGTCACCGAGCGGACTCCCAAAAGGTGTGACGTACTACGGCGTGTAGTCAGCGTTGCGCCGGAGATTCAAGCTGACGGAGTAACGATCATGCGATCCGACAGTCCGTTCATGGCCCCCGCGCCTCCCGGGTGCGCCGCACCGCGCTACTACCGCCGCTCGTACCGCGGCGGGAGCTTGTGACCAGTGCCACCCGGCACCGGGGTTTGGCAGGTGCCGGGTGCGGACGTCCGGTCCGTACCGCTGACCCGGCGCCCTCCCTGCGGGACCATCGACGCATGTATCCCAACAGGAGCGAAGAGACCGACGGCGGCCACGGGCCGAGCGTCCAGGAGCGCCGGTACGCCGCGCTGCGTGCCAGCGAGCGGCTGCTCTCCGGCACCCGGCCGCGGAGCCTGCGCGAGCGGCTCGCCGCCCTGGCCGAGGACGGCGAGAACGCGTACGACCTGGACCGGCGGCCGGACATGTACGGCGACGGCGTGGTGCGGGCATTGGAACACCGCGTGGCCGAGCTGCTCGGCACCGAGGACGCGGCGTTCTTCCCCACCGGCACGATGGCCCAGCAGGTCGCGCTGCGGATCCATGCCGAGGCCGCCGGCCTGCCGACGGTGGCCACGCACCCGCTCGGCCACACCGAGCTGCACGAGCGGCACGCGTTGGTGCAGCTCAGCGGCCTGCGCAGTGTCTGGCCCACCGTCGCGCCGCGCCTGCCGACGGCGGCCGAGCTGAGGGCCTTCGACGAGCCGTACGCCGCGCTGATCCTGGAGCTGCCGCTGCGCGAGGCCGGTTTCGTCCTGCCGTCCTGGGCGGACCTGCTGGCCGTGGCGGCGGTGGTCCGGGAGGAGCACGGCGCCGCGCTGCACCTGGACGGTGCCCGGCTCTGGGAGTCGGTGGTCCACTTCGACCGTCCGTTGCCGGAGATCGCCGCGCAGGCCGACTCGGTCTACGTCTCCTTCTACAAGACCCTCGGCGGGATCAGCGGCGCCGCGCTGGCCGGCCGGGCCTCCTTCGTGCGGACCGCCAAGGCCTGGCGGCACCGCTACGGGGGCCAGCTCTTCCAGCAGTGGCCGGCCGCGCTGGCCGCGCTGGCCGGTCTGGACCGCGAACTGCCGCGCCTGGACGGCTACGTCGCGCACGCCAAGACCGTCGCGGCGGCGCTCGCCGAGGGGTTCTCGGGCGTTCCGGGAGCCAGGGTCCACCCGGCCCCGCCGCACACCCATCAGTTCCAGCTCTGGCTCCCGTACACCCCCGAGGAGCTGGATCTCGCGGGCCTGCGGCTGGCGGAGGAGTCGGGGACGGCCCTGTTCGGCGGCTGGCGCGAGCAGGGCCTGCCGGGGCTGTCGATGACGGAGGTCACGGTGGCCGCGGACGCGCTGGAGTGGACCGGGAGGGACGTCGCGGACGCGGTGGACGCCTTCCTCGCGCTGCTGCCCAAGCGGCCGGTCTGAGCGTCCGCTCAGGTGGCGGCGGCAGTGTCCGGCCGGGGCGGGCCGGGGCGGGCCGGGACGCGGCGGACCGCCGCGGACAAGCGTCCGGCCCGCCCCCGCAGGTGCGGGGACGGGCCGGACGGGTGAATCAGGTGTGCCTGGTCAGAGGCTGATCGTCACTGCTCGATTCGATCAGTTGTCGACCGGGCGGACGCGGATCCAGGTCTCGAGGTAGTTCGAGGACTCGTTCTCGACCTCGATGCTGGTGCCGGTCTTCGGGACGATGACGCTGCTGTACGGGTTGTCCTTCGACCAGTACGACTTGAGGTCGCTGAACTCGTCGATGCCCTTGGCCTTCGGGACGACCGTCTCGACGCCGTTCTTGTGCAGGGACAGGCTGTCGACCTTGCGCGAGCCGAAGGTCGAGTCGTAGCCCTGGATGCGCGGGCGCATCAGGGTGCCGTCCGTCCACTTGATCGGGGTCGGGTGCGAGTCGATCGGGAGGACCAGGCCGGAGCCCGGGTGGTTGGTGACGTTGTTGTCACTCTGGGAGGTGTCCCACAGCCAGATCAGCAGACCCTGCTGGTAGGGGTAGTGCTCCACCCAGTTCGGCTTGGTGTTGGCGAAGCCGAAGTTGTACGGGCCGGTCTTCAGGGTCCGGTCGTACGAGATGTGCTGGCGGTTCTCGGCGATGTAGTACTGCGCGTAGTCGTTCGAGAACTCGCCGGTGATCCGGGAGAAGCCCTTGGCGGCCCAGCCGTTGTCGCCGTTCTCGGCACCGTCGGTGAAGACGGTGGCGCCGTCGGCGGTGATGGCGATGTCGTCCAGGGCCAGGCCCTTGAGGTGCAGACCGCCGTCGGTGGTGTAGTGGAAACGGACCTTGACGGCCTTGCCCGCGTAGGCGTTCAGCGAGAACGACAGGTCGCCCCACTTGTTGCCCGAGTTGCCGGTCAGGCCGGCCTTGTCGGCGGCGTTCTTCGGGATCGCGACCCCGTTGAAGGTGCCGTCCAGGGCGTTCCAGTTGGCGCCGCCGTCGGTGGAGACCTCGGCGTAGCCGTAGTCGAAGTCCTGCTCGATGTCGTACCAGGCCTTGGCCGTCAGCGCGCCGGCGGTCTTGCCGGTCAGGTCGACGTCACGGGTCAGCGACACGTTCAGGTCGTCGGCGCTGCCGCTCCACCACTCGTTGGCACCCGCGAACGGGGTGTTGATCGTGGTGGTGACCTTCTTCTTCGGAAGGTCGACGACCAGCGCCTGCGGCAGGGCGGTGTTGAACTCGACCGGGCCGATGTGGTGGGTCGACTCGGTGCCGGCCTTGGCCTTGTCGTACTTCAGCCAGCCGAGCTGGAGCTTGCTCCAGGCGTCGAGGTCGTTCGGCATGTCGCCGATCGAGTTCTTGCCCTCGCCGAGCCAGGAGCCGGAGGACATCAGCGACCAGAAGCCGACCGAGTTGTCGATCCCGCTGCCCGAGGTGTCGTACAGGTCCGGCAGGCCGAGGTCGTGGCCGTACTCGTGGGCGAAGACACCGAGGCCGCCGTTCTCCGGCTGCATGGTGTAGTCGCCGACCCAGACGCCGGTGGAGCCGACCGGGGTGCCGCCGAGCAGGTTGTCGGCGGGGCCGGTGGAGCCGGCCTGGGTGCCGTAGACGTACGAGCGGTGGGCCCACAGCGCGTTGTCGCCCTGCTTGCCGCCGCCCGCCGACTGGTCCTCACCGGCGTGCACGATCTGGAAGTGGTCGATGTAACCGTCGGGCTCGTTGAAGTTGCCGTCGTGGTCGAAGTCGTACCGGTCCCACTGGTCGTACTGCGCGATGGTGGCCTTGATCTGAGCGTCCGTCTGGCCCTTGGCCTTCTGGTCGGCGACCCAGGCGTTGATGCCGTCGCGGATCAGGTCCTGCGCGTTGTTGCAGACGTGCTGGCCGCAGTAGTCCGAGCCGTAGCGGGCCTCGTTCCACGGGACCTTCACCCAGTCGGTGACCTGGCCGTCGACGGAGTAGCGGCCCGAGGACTGCTTCTCGTAGAAGGTCTTCAGCGAGTCCTGGGTCTTGCTGAAGTACATGTCCTGGTAGTGCTGCTGGTTGTAGTCAGCCTGCCAGAGCGTCGAGTTGTTGGTCGCCGCGTCGGGCTGCGCGATCTGGTTGTGCTGCGGACCGGGGTCCCCACCAAACTTGATCTTGCCGTCCGGCGTCTTCGTGGTGTTGTCCACCTGGTCGCTGAAGTCGACCAGGATGGTGAAGATCTTGTCCGTCCGCTCACGGGCGAGCTCGACGTACTTGTCCTTGCCCAGCTTGATGCTGGTGCTGCCGCCGTGCTCCTCGACCTTCGCGGTGCCGGCGAGCAGCTGCTCGGTGGCGGCCTTCTGCTCGGCCTCGACCTTCTCGGTCAGCGGGCCCGGCAGGTTGTGGTCGGTCTTGACCGACTGAACGGCGTCGGCCGGGTCGTGCGGGACGGGTGCCGAGCCGGCCGCGGTGGCCACGCTCGGGAACAGACCCGCGCCGAGAGCGGCTATGACCGCCCCGGCCGTGGCGGCCGCGGCGGCTTTCCTGGTCATCTTCAACGTTGTGACGTCCTCCCCAAACCGGTCCGGCTCTTGGCCTTCCGGTAAACCAATGAAAGACAGGTGGACGACATTTGATCCAAGCGTGGACGGAAAAGATAGACCTTGACCGTGACATGGCTACAGCGCTATGCTCCGCGACCCACTATCAACTGACGATCCGTCAACATCATTGGCATTAAAGATGCCTGCATTTTCGATCGCACCCGGACCGCCGCTCCACCAGGCCTCCCGCCTGCGAGTTCGTGGGGTGGATCACAGCTTTCGTGACGGCACGTAAAAAGGCCTGAGCCCCCGGCGCGAACGCCGGGGGCTCAGACGGTGTGCTGTTATCTGTTAACTGTTACTACTTCGTCAGGTCCGGACCGGGCGAGGCCACGGCGGCCGGAGTGTCGGCGACCGCGGACTTCTCCTCGCCGCGGAAGGTGAACTTCGCTTCCTTGCCCTCGCCCTCGACACCGACGACCACGATGTGGCCGGCCCGCAGCTCACCGAAGAGGATCTTCTCGGAGAGGTGGTCCTCGATCTCGCGCTGGATGGTGCGGCGCAGCGGACGGGCGCCGAGCAGCGGGTCGTAGCCGCGCTTGGCGAGCAGCTTCTTGGCCTCGATGCTGAGCTCCAGGCCCATGTCGCGGTCCCGCAGCCGGCCGTCCACCTTGTCGATCATCAGGTCGACGATCTGGATGATGTCTTCCTCGGACAGCTGGTGGAAGACCACGATGTCGTCGACGCGGTTCAGGAACTCGGGGCGGAAGTGCTGCTTGAGCTCCTCGCCGACCTTCGCCTTCATCCGCTCGTACCCGGTGGTGGAGTCACCCGAGGCCGCGAAGCCCAGGTTGAAGCCCTTGGAGATGTCCCGGGTGCCGAGGTTGGTCGTCATGATGATGACGGTGTTCTTGAAGTCGACCACGCGGCCCTGGGAGTCGGTCAGGCGACCGTCCTCCAGGATCTGCAGCAGCGAGTTGAAGATGTCCGGGTGGGCCTTCTCCACCTCGTCGAAGAGGACGACGGAGAACGGCTTGCGGCGCACCTTCTCGGTCAGCTGGCCGCCCTCCTCGTAGCCCACGTAGCCGGGGGGCGAGCCGAAGAGCCGGGAGACGGTGTGCTTCTCCGAGAACTCGGACATGTCGAGCGAGATGAGCGCGTCCTCGTCGCCGAAGAGGAACTCGGCGAGCGTCTTGGACAGCTCGGTCTTACCGACGCCGGACGGGCCGGCGAAGATGAACGAGCCGCCGGGGCGCTTCGGGTCCTTGAGGCCCGCACGCGTGCGCCGGATGGCCTGGGAGAGCGCCTTGATGGCGTCCTTCTGGCCGATGACGCGCTTGTGCAGCTCGTCCTCCATGCGCAGCAGGCGGGAGGACTCCTCCTCGGTCAGCTTGAAGACCGGAATGCCGGTGGCGGTGGCCAGGACCTCGGCGATGAGCTCCTCGTCGACCTCCGCGACGACATCCATGTCGCCGGCCTTCCACTCCTTCTCGCGCTTGGCCTTGGCCTGCAGGAGCTGCTTCTCGTCGTCGCGCAGGGACGCGGCCTTCTCGAAGTCCTGCGCGTCGATCGCGCTCTCCTTCTCGCGGCGCACGTCGGCGATCTTCTCGTCGAACTCGCGCAGGTCCGGCGGCGCGGTCATCCGGCGGATGCGCATCCGGGAGCCGGCCTCGTCGATCAGGTCGATGGCCTTGTCCGGCAGGAAGCGGTCCGAGATGTACCGGTCGGCCAGGGTGGCGGCGGCGACCAGGGCGGCGTCCGTGATGGAGACCCGGTGGTGGGCCTCGTAGCGGTCGCGCAGGCCCTTGAGGATCTCGATGGTGTGCGGCAGCGACGGCTCGGCGACCTGGATCGGCTGGAAGCGGCGCTCCAGCGCGGCGTCCTTCTCCAGGTGCTTGCGGTACTCGTCGAGCGTGGTGGCACCGATGGTCTGCAGCTCGCCACGGGCCAGCATCGGCTTGAGGATGCTGGCGGCGTCGATGGCGCCCTCGGCGGCGCCCGCGCCGACCAGGGTGTGCAGCTCGTCGATGAACAGGATGATGTCGCCGCGGGTGCGGATCTCCTTGAGCACCTTCTTCAGGCGCTCCTCGAAGTCACCGCGGTAGCGCGAGCCGGCCACCAGGGCGCCCAGGTCCAGCGTGTAGAGCTGCTTGTCCTTGAGCGTCTCCGGGACCTCGCCCTTGACGATCGCCTGGGCCAGGCCCTCGACCACGGCCGTCTTGCCGACGCCGGGCTCACCGATCAGCACGGGGTTGTTCTTGGTGCGGCGGGACAGCACCTGCATGACCCGCTCGATCTCCTTCTCGCGCCCGATCACCGGGTCGAGCTTGGCCTCGCGGGCGGCCTGGGTGAGGTTGCGGCCGAACTGGTCCAGGACCAGCGAGGTCGACGGGGTGCCCTCGGCGGGCCCGCCGGCCGTGGCCGACTCCTTGCCGCCACCGGTCTGGTAGCCGGAGAGCAGCTGGATGACCTGCTGGCGCACCCGGTTGAGGTCGGCGCCGAGCTTCACCAGGACCTGGGCGGCGACGCCCTCGCCCTCGCGGATCAGGCCGAGCAGGATGTGCTCGGTGCCGATGTAGTTGTGGCCGAGCTGCAGGGCCTCCCGGAGCGACAGCTCCAGGACCTTCTTCGCCCGGGGGGTGAAGGGAATGTGACCGGACGGGGCCTGCTGGCCCTGGCCGATGATCTCCTCGACCTGCTGGCGAACGGCCTCAAGAGAAATCCCGAGGCTCTCCAGGGCCTTAGCGGCGACACCCTCACCCTCGTGGATCAGACCCAGGAGGATGTGCTCGGTGCCGATGTAGTTGTGGTTGAGCATCCGGGCTTCTTCCTGAGCCAGGACGACAACCCGCCGCGCGCGGTCGGTGAACCTCTCGAACATCGTTTATCGCTCCTCAGAGCGGTCGGGCAGTTCGGGGTCGGTCCCCGCCCTGTCCTTCCGCATGCTAGTCCCGCTCAGCGGCGCGGCCCACGGATTCACTCCCCGGTACGGGAGCGACATGCTGCGCGACCAGCCGACACCAATCCCAACCTGATGCTGGGAGACGGTGTTCCCACAGGTGGGCCGGATGCACCAGATACCGCTACGCCATCGGCGAACAACACCGGCCTCGGCGGATCCGGACGGTCTCCGGCGGGTCGCACGTACTGCCCCGGACGACGCCCGGGCGCCGTCCACCTGCATTCATACCCGGTATCGGGGCGGTTCTCGCGCAGTTTCCGCGGTGGCGGTGTTCGCCTGGCGAGAAGTCGGCCGGCGGTGACGGTGGGTCAGCTCCGACCGTCGGGGTCGGTGGGCCATCCCGGTGGTGTCGGCGTTACCGCTTCGCCCCTACAGCGTTGCACAGCTCGTGATTGTTCCGCCGCCCGATCCGGTGCTGCCCGGGCGGGTGCCCGAAGGGGCGCCCGCGCCCGGGGCCGCCGCCGTGCCCGCGGGGCCGGGCGGACGGGCCGGACGGGCACGCGCCGCAGGGCGCGGAGAAGGTTCCTCCGCGCCCCGCGCATGTGCCAGGTGTGCCTCGGGCGACCACCGGAGCCCCGCACCCGCTCCGGCGGACCGGCACGGCCGGAGTCAGGCCGCGTTGGCCTTGTCGTAGGCCTCGCGGACGGTGCTCGGCACCCGGCCGCGGTCGTTGACGTCCAGGCCCTGCTCCTTGGCCCACGCGCGGATCTTGGCGGTGTCCGGCGCGCTGCCGGACGGGCGCGGAGCCGCGCCGCGGCCCGGGCGCCGGGCGCCGACGAGCCGGCCGCTCTGCTTGCGGCCCTTCTCCACGTACGGCGCCAGCAGACCGCGCAGCTTGTCCGCGTTGGCGCTCTTCAGATCGATCTCGTAGGCAACGCCGTCGAGCGCGAACGTCACCGTCTCGTCCGCCGAACCGCCGTCGAGATCGTCTTCAAGAATGACCTGCACCCTCTGTGCCACGGGCTTCCCTTTCCGCTAAACGACCCATTGCCTAAGGAAAGGAAAGCGCCTTTCTCCGGAAAACACAAACCCCTGCCCGGGTCGGGGGCCGCTCACAGGTGCAGCAGCATGCGCGAGTTGCCCAGTGTGTTGGGCTTCACGCGCTCCAGGTCCAGGAACTCCGCGACACCTTCATCGTACGAGCGGAGAAGTTCTTCATAGACATCCGTAGCGATCGCCGCCGGATCTGTCGTACCATCATCGGTTTCCTGGAGCTCGCCGATCTCGACGAAACCGTGTTTCGCGAAGAAGGGCACCTCGAACGTCAAGCAGAAAATCCGACGGACGCCGAGCCAGCGCGCGGTCTGCAGCAGCTTCTCCAGCAGGAGGTGTCCGACGCCGTGGCCGCGGCAGGAGGGGTCGACCGCGAGCGTGCGCACCTCGGCGAGGTCCTCCCACATGACGTGCAGCGCGCCGCAGGCCACGACCGCCCCGGTGTCGTCGCGTTCCGCGACCCAGAACTCCTGCACGGATTCGAACAGGGTGACGGTGGGCTTGTCGAGCAGAATGCCGTCGCGCGAGTAGGCGTCGATGAGCCCGCGCACTGCCCGCACGTCCGTGGTCCGCGCCCGGCGGATGGTGACCTCCATGGCGGGACGTTATCGTGCCGGCCCCGGCCGGGTCCCGCCGGTATCCGTCCCGTCCTCCCCGGAATCGGGCCCGGCCGGATCGGGCGGGAACAGTGCGGCCACCCGCAACGCGTCGCGCAGCGCCTCCCGTTGCTCGGGCGACATCAGGCCGAAGAAGTGCACCAGGGCGGCCGCGGGATTGTCGCTGGTGGCCCAGGCGTCGTTCATCAGAGCGGCCGTGTACGCCTCGCGGGACGAGACCGGTTCATATCGATAGGCCCGCCCGGCGCGGTCCCGGCGCAGCCAGCCCTTTCTGTGGAGCTTGTCCAGGACGGTCATCACCGTGGTGTACGCGATTTCGCGTTCCGACTGCAGATCCAGGAGAACCTCGCGAACCGTGACCGGTCGGTTCCACTGCCACACCCGGGTCATGATGGCGTTCTCAAGTTCGCCGAGTTGCCGGACCATAGTGCGGCCAGGATAGGGAGTGAAAGGGGCAAATCTTGTGAAGTGCGGCAAACCGGCGCGCCGCCACCCCCGGAATCGGGAATGGCGGCGCGCCGGTGCTCGTGGTCGCGGCCGGGGTCAGTCGACCGCGTCCTCCTTGGCCTTCTGGGCCCCGCCCTGGCTGCGGATGATGGCCCGCACCAGGAAGCCGAAGCCGATCGCCATGACCAGCGGCGGGACGATCGCGCTGACGTAGTCCATCAGGTCACTCCTCCTCGGTCTTGTCCGCCGCGGTGGCGGCGGACGCCTTGGGCTCCGGCTTCACGAGCGGGAAGAGCACGGTCTCCCGGATGTTCTTGCCGGTGAGCAGCATGATCAGGCGGTCCACCCCGAGGCCGAGGCCGCCGGTGGGCGGCATCGCGTACTCCAGGGCCCGCAGGAAGTCCTCGTCGACCTGCATCGCCTCGACGTCGCCGCCGGCCGCCAGCAGGGACTGCGCGGTCAGGCGGGCGCGCTGCTCGACCGGGTCGACCAGCTCGGAGTAGGCGGTGCCGATCTCGGTGCCGAAGATCACCAGGTCCCACTTCTCGGCCACGCCGGCGATCGAGCGGTGCTGGCGGGTCAGCGGGGAGACCTCGGTCGGGTAGTCCTTGATGAAGGTCGGCGCGACGGCGTTCTCCTCCAGCAGGCGCTCGACCATCTCCAGCACGATCTGGCCGTGGCCCCAGTCCTTCTCGAACGGGATGCCGTGCTCGGCGGCCAGCCTGCGCAGCTCCTCCACGCCGGTCTCCGGGGTGACCTCGGTGCCCAGGTGCTTCGAGATGCCCGGGTAGACGCCGACCTCGGCCCACGGTTCGGCCAGGTCGATCTCGTGCTCCACGCCGTGCGGGTCGAGGCCCCGGATCACCGTGGTGCCGAGCGCGTCCCGGGCGGCGTTGACGATCGTCGCCCGGATCAGCTCGGCCTGGGTGTCGTAGTCGCCGTAGGCCTCGTAGGACTCCAGCGAGGTGAACTCGGGGTTGTGGGTGGAGTCCGCGCCCTCGTTGCGGAAGTTGCGGTTGATCTCGAAGACCTTCTCCGCGCCGCCGACGACCAGCCGCTTGAGGTACAGCTCGGGGGCGATGCGCATGAACAGGTCGATGTCGTACGCGTTGATGTGGGTCTTGAACGGGCGGGCGTTGGCGCCGCCGTGCACCGGCTGCAGCATCGGGGTCTCGACCTCGATGTAGCCGCGCTCCTCGTAGGTGCGGCGGATCGAGCGGACCACCTTGCTGCGCAGGTGCAGGATCTCGCGGGCCTCGGGGTTGACGATCAGGTCCACGTACCGCTGGCGGACCCGGGCCTCCGGGTCGGTCAGGCCCTTGTGCTTGTCCGGCAGCGGGCGCAGGCACTTGGCGGTGAGCGCCCACGCGTCCACCATCACCGACAGCTCGCCGCGGCGGGAGGTGATCACCTCGCCCTCGACGCCGACCTGGTCGCCGAGGTCGATGTCGGACTTCCAGGCCGCCAGCCGCTCGTCGCCCAGCTTGTCCAGGGAGAACATCACCTGGAGGTCGCCGCTGCCGTCGCGCAGGGTGGCGAAGCAGAGCTTGCCGCCGGTGCGGGAGAGGATCACCCGGCCGGTGATGCCGACCCGCTCGCCGGTCGCGGTGTCCGGGGCGAGGTCAGGGTGCTTGGCCCGGAGGTCGGCGATGGTGCTGGTCCGGGGGAAACCGACCGGGTACGGGTCGATGCCGGCCGCCCGGAGCCGGTCCAGCTTCTCGCGCCGGACGCGCATCTGCTCGGGGAGGTCGTCGGTCGCGGGGATGGGGCTCTGATCGCTCACCCCACCAGGGTAGCCAGCCCCGGAGCGCCGATCCGCCACGGGTTGGCCGAGCCGCGCGGGGCGGACGGCGGGTGCCGCCCGCCCCGCGCGGCGGACGCCGGTCGGGCCCGCCGCCGGCCCGGTCGCCACCGTGCCGCGGGCATGAGCGGGCCCGCCCCCCCCGGGCGGACGGCGGGGGCGGGCCGGGCGGGGGCGGTCAGCCGGTGCCGGTGGCCAGTTCCAGCTCCTCGGGGGCGGTGGGCGGCGCGGGCCGGGCCGGGGGCTTGGGGCGACGGCCGAAGAGCTCGGCGGGGGTCGGCATCCGGTGCGGGCGGGGCGGCGTCCGGGGGGCGTCGGGCTGCTCTGCGCCGGGCTCGGTGCTGCTCATCGGGATCCGTCCTCCAACAGGGGTGGGGAGACTGCTCGGGGGTGCGGCAGGGCTCGGTACGGCAACGAGGTGGCGCTGGCCGGTGGTGAGGGCGAGCCGCTCGCGGACGGCCGCCTCGGCCAGTGCGTGGCAGCGCCCGGCCAGCCGCGAGCGGCGGGACCGCTCGGTCTGGCCGCACGGCTGTCGGGTCAGCCCGCGCAGCGCGGTGAGGTCCTCGGGCCCGGGGAGGTAGCCGTCGGTCACCGCCTCCTCCAGGCGTTCCAGGTAGCCGGTGGCGCTGCCCGGCAGTGCCGCCCGGTAGCGGCCGAGGTCGGCGAGCAGGAAGGCGCGCAGCCGGCCGCCCTCCTGGACGGCCTCGTCGATCGCCTCGGTCAGGCGCAGGGCGTCCTGGACGTCCTCCGCCCACAGCTCGGCGCCCGCGCCGGCGAACGGCAGCCGGTCGGGGGCGTGGAGATGGACGGGGACGGCGGGGTGCAGTGCTTGGGCGAGGGCGCGGCGCAGCACGCGGACTTCGTCGGCGCTGAAGGCCATGCCGCCGCGCGATCCGTGTGGCGTAGGCATGGGCTGACACTACGTGAGGAATATCCGATTTGTCGGTAACGTCGCGCCGATCCCCCACGTTTGGCCCGGTGAATGTCCTGTGGACGAAGGGCCCGCCCGCTCAGCGCCGCAGCGCCTCGGCCGGCTGGATCCGGGCCGCGCGCCACGCCGGGTAGGCGCCGGCCAGCAGACCGGTGGCCAGACCGACGACCGGGGCGGCGGCCACCGTCACCGGGGCCACCACCGGGGTCCAGTCCCGGGCCAGCGCCACGCCGAGCACCGTCAGCACCCCCAGCGAGCTGCCGACCAGACCGCCGACCAGCCCCCGGGACGCCGACTCGCAGAGGAACTGGCCGGTGATGTGGCGGCCCCGGGCCCCCAGCGCGCGGCGCAGCCCGATCTCGCCGGTCCGCTCCAGCACCGCGACCAGGGTGGTGTTGGCGATCCCGACGGCCCCGATCACCAGGCAGATCCCGGCGAGCAGCAGGAAGAGCCGGTCGAGGTCGGAGGTGACGGCCGTGCGCAGGGTGCGCGGGTGGGGCGGGCTCGTCGGGTGGGCGGGACCGCGCCCGCACCCCCCGGTGCCCACCGGCCTCCCCGGCCGCGGGACCGGCGCGCTGCCCGGTCCCGGGGCGTGAAACTAACACAGCGCGGGGTCGCGCCGGTCGGGATCGCGAGGAACGGCGGGGCGGGCGCGGGGGAGCGGGCGCGAATGTCCCGTTCGGGTGGGTTCGGAGCGGCGGGTGCGGTGAAGTCCCGCCTCAGCTGGGCCGGTTGCGCTCGTACACCAGGCGCAGGCCGATCAGGGTCAGCCAGGGCTCGTGGACGTCGATGGTGCCGGCCTCGCCGAGGACCAGCGGGGCCAGCCCGCCGGTGGCGATGACCTGGACGTCGTCCGGGTCCTTGGCGAGCTCCTTGGCCATCCGGTCGACCAGGCCGTCGACCTGGCCGGCGAAGCCGTAGAGGATGCCGGACTGCATGCCCTCGACGGTGTTCTTGCCGATCACGTTGCGGGGGCGGGCCAGCTCGATCTTGCGCAGCTGGGCGCCGCGCGCACCGAGCGCCTCCACCGAGATCTCGATGCCGGGGGCGATCGCGCCGCCGACGTAGTCGCCGCGGGCGTTGATCGCGTCGAAGGTGGTGGCGGTGCCGAAGTCGACCACGATGCACGGGCCGCCGTACAGGTGGTTGGCGGCCAGCGCGTTGACGATCCGGTCGGCGCCGACCTCCTTGGGGTGGTCCATCAGGACGTGCACGCCCGTCTTCACCCCCGGCTCCACGATCACCGCGGGGACGTCGCCGTAGTAGCGGCGCGTCACCTCGCGGAACTCGTGGAGCACGGAGGGGACGGACGAGCAGATCGCCAGGCCCTCCACCGCGGCCTCGTTGACCGCGGTGTGCGAGCCCATCAGGCCCTGCAGCAGCACCGCCAGCTCATCGGCCGTGCGGCGCGGATCGGTGGAGATCCGCCAGTGCTCGACCACTTCCTCGCCGTCGAACAGGCCGAGCGTGGTCTGGGTGTTGCCGACGTCGATGGTGAGCAGCATGGGTGCCTTCTGCGTGAGGGGTGATCAGAGGTGATCAGGCGCGCAGGTCCAGGCCGATGTCCAGGATCGGCGAGGAGTGCGTGAGCGCGCCCACGGCCAGGTAGTCGACCCCAGTCTGGGCGACCTCGCGCGCGCTGGCCAGGGTCAGTCCGCCGGACGCCTCCAGCCGGGCGCGGCCGGCCACCAGCTCGACGGCCTTCTCCAGCTGCGGCACGGTGAAGTTGTCGAGCAGGACGAGGTCGGCCCCGGCCTCCAGCACCGGCGGGATCTGCTCCAGGGTGTCCACCTCGACCTCGACCGGCAGGTCGGGGTAGGCGGCCCGGACGGCCCGGAACGCCTCGGCGACGCCGCCGGCCGCGACCACGTGGTTGTCCTTGACCAGGGCCGCGTCGGAGAGCGCCATCCGGTGGTTGGCGCCGCCGCCGCAGCGGACCGCGTACTTCTGCAGCGCGCGCAGGCCCGGGGTGGTCTTGCGGGTGTCGCGGACCACCGCGCCGGTGCCCTCCAGGGCGTCCGTCCAGGCGCGGGTCGCGGTGGCGATGCCGGAGAGGTGGCAGAGCAGGTTGAGCGCGCTGCGCTCGGCGGTCAGCAGGTCGCGGGTGCGGCTGCGGACGGAGAGCAGCACCTGGCCGGCCTCGACCCGGTCGCCGTCCTGGACGTGCCGCTCGACCTCGAACTCCTCCTCGCAGACCAGCGAGACGACCGCCTCGGCGATCCGCAGGCCGGCCACCACGCCGGCCTCGCGGGCGGTGAAGTCGGCGGTGGCGACGGCGTCGGCGGGCACGGTGGCGACCGAGGTGACGTCCTCACCGCCGGCCAGGTCCTCGGCCAGCGCCAGGGTCGCGATGTCCTCGACCTCGATCGGGTCGAGGCCGGCCTCCTCCAGCAGCTCGGCGAGCTGCGGGTCCAGACCGGTCTCGTAGCCCTCGCCGTCGCCGCACGCGCAGCCGTCGCCGCAGCCGTCGGCCATCGGGAGTTCCTCGTGGGAGTGGGTCATGGTTCTACTGCTCCTCTGGGGTGCTGACAAGATCGCCGGAAGCGGTGAGGGTGGTGATCAGGTGGCGCTGCCAGTGGGCGTCGTCCCGTTCGGGGAAGTCCTCGCGCCAGTGGCAGCCGCGGGTCTCGGCACGCCGGCCGGCGGCCGTCACCAGGGCGGTGGCGACCAGCAGCAGGTTGGCGGCCTCCCAGGTCTCCACCCGGGGGTCGGCCGGCTTCTCCTCGGCGACGTGCGCGTACGCGTGCTCGGCGAGCAGGGCGAGCCCGGTGGCCGTGCCGGCCATCGACGCGGCCGAACGCAGCACGCCCGCGCCGCGCGACATCAGCCGCTGGATCTCGGCGCGCGCCTCGGGCGCGGGCAGCGGCACCGGGTGGGCGGCACGCGCGGCGGCGACGTCCACCGAGCGCTCGGGCAGGTCGTCCGCACGGTGCCGGGAGGTCAGGTCGGCGGCGATCCGCTCGGCGAAGACCAGGCCCTCCAGCAGCGAGTTGGAGGCCAGCCGGTTGGCGCCGTGCACCCCGGTGCAGGCCACCTCGCCGCAGGCGTACAGACCGGGGACGGTGGTGCGGCCGTGCAGGTCGGTGCGGATGCCGCCGGAGGCGTAGTGCGCGGCCGGGGCGACCGGGATCGGCTCGGTCACCGGGTCGATGCCGTGCGTCCGGCAGGACGCGAGGATGGTCGGGAACCGCTGCTCCCACATCTCGGCGCCGAAGTGCCGCCCGTCCAGGTACATGTGCTCGGTGCCCAGGAGCTGCATCTGCCGGGTGATGGCCTTGGCGACGATGTCGCGCGGGGCCAGCTCGGCCAGCTCGTGCTGCCCGAGCATGAAGCGGGTGCCAGCCGCGTCGACCAGGTGCGCGCCCTCGCCGCGGACCGCCTCGGAGACCAGCGGCTGCTGGCCCTCGGCGTCCGGCCCGAGCCAGAGCACGGTCGGGTGGAACTGGACGAACTCCAGGTCGGTGACCTCGGCGCCGGCCCGCAGCGCGAGCGCCACGCCGTCGCCGGTGGAGACCGCCGGGTTGGTGGTGGCGGAGAAGACCTGGCCCATGCCGCCGGTGGCGAGGACCACCGCGCGGGCCCGGATGGCGCCGACGCCGTCCCGCTGGCCCTCGCCCATCACGTGCAGGGTGAGGCCGGCGGCGTGCCCGTCGGCGTCGGTGAGCAGGTCGAGGACGAGGGCGTGCTCGATCAGCTCCAGGCCCGGGTCGGACCGGACGGCGGTGACCAGGGCGCGCGATATCTCGGCGCCGGTGGCGTCCCCGCCGGCGTGCGCGATCCGGCGGCGGTGGTGGCCGCCCTCGCGGGTGAGCAGGATCTCGCCGTCCTCGCCGCGGTCGAAGGCGGCGCCGGTGGCGATCAGGTGGCGGACGGCCTCCGGGCCCTCGGTGACGAGGGTGCGCACGGCCTCCTCGTCGCAGAGCCCGGCACCGGCCACCAGGGTGTCGTCCAGGTGCTGCTCGGGGGTGTCGCCCTCGCCCAGGGCGGCGGCGATGCCGCCCTGGGCCCAGCGGGTGGACCCGTCGTCGAGCATCGCCTTGGTGACCACCACGGCCCGCAGGCCGGCCTTGCGGACGTTGAGCGCGACGGTGAGTCCGGCCACGCCGGAGCCGACCACGACGACGTCGGTGGTGGTCGTCCAGCCGGGGGCGGGGGCGGTGAGGCGGTGCGTGACGGGCATGGCGTTCAGTGGCTCCTTCAGCGCGCGGCGGTCGGGGCCGCGCCGTTGCCGTCACCGTACGCCGCGTCGCCGCGGAGCAGTCCGGTGCCCTCCCCGGCCTCGGCGGGGTCGCCGCCGAGGCCGGTGATCCGGTTGTCCGCGTCCACGAAGACCACCTTCGGCAGGTAGCCCTTGGCCTCGGCGGTGTCCATCTGCCCGTAGGCGATGAGTATGACGAGGTCGCCGGGGTGGACCAGGCGCGCGGCGGCGCCGTTGATGCCGATCACGCCGGTGCCGCGCGGGCCGGCGATCGTGTACGTCTCCAGCCGGGCGCCGTTGTTGATGTCGACGATGTGGACCAGCTCGCCGGGGAGCAGGTCGGCGGCGTCGAGCAGGTCCTCGTCCACCGTGACGGAGCCGACGTAGTGCAGGTCGGCCTGGGTCACGGTGGCCCGGTGGATCTTGGACTTGAGCATGGTGCGGAGCATGGGGTCACGCCTCCTGTGAGTGCATGCCTGAAAGGGGGACTGCTGTCGCTTGCCGGACTACCGAACGATTCCGTGCTTGCCGGTCATCCGCCTAGCGGCAGATGACGTGGACGTTGTCGATCAGGCGGGTCGAGCCCACCTTCGCGGCGACGGCCAGGACCGCCTCGCCCTGGAAGTCGTCCGCCGCCTCGGTGAAGTCGTGCGGGTCGATCAGGGCGAGGTAGTCGAGGGTGACGCCTTCGGAGGTGGCCAGGGCGGCCGCGGCGGCCTCGCGCACGGCCTTCGGGCCCTGCGCGGCCACGTCGCGGCCGGCGAACAGGGCCCCGGACAGGGCGAGCGCGTGCTCGCGGTCCTCGGCGGAGAGGAAGCGGTTGCGGGAGGAGAGCGCCAGCCCGTCCTCCTCGCGGACGGTCGGCACCCCGATGATCTCGACGTCGAAGTCCAGGTCGGCCACCATCCGCTGGATGACGGCCAGCTGCTGGGCGTCCTTCTCGCCGAAGAGGGCGAAGTCCGGGTCGGTGATGTGCAGCAGCTTGGCCACCACGGTCAGCACCCCGTCGAAGTGGCCGGGCCGGGTGGTGCCCTCGAACCGCTCGCCCATCGGGCCGGCCGCCAGGCGCACCTGCGGCTCGCCGTTCGGGTAGACCTCCTCGACGGACGGCGCGAAGACGACGTCGGCGCCGTTCTCCTCGGCCAGCCGCACGTCCGCGTCCAGGTCGCGCGGGTAGCGTTCCAGGTCCTCGCCGGCGCCGAACTGCAGCGGGTTGACGAAGACGGTGACGGCGACCCGGCCGTCCCGGCCGACCTGCTTGCGGGCGGCCCGGATCAGCGCGGCGTGGCCCTCGTGCAGCGCGCCCATGGTCATCACGACCGCGTTGTCCACCGGCTGCTCGTCCGGCCAGAAGGCCGCCTCGAAGTCGGTGACGGTCCGGGTGACGACGGCCCGGTGGACCTTCGGGGCCCGCTGGGCCTTGCCGGGCTGCTTGCCGCGTGCCATCAGTGCTTCTCCTCGTTCAGTACGTCCAGCAGCGCCGCCGCCGACGCTTCGTCGATCGTCCCGCGGGCGAGCGCCCGCTGGGCGGTGGCACGGGCCATCGCCCGGTAGGCGGCCGGGATGTCCGGGGACACCGTACTGAGCTGCGCCAGGTGGCGCCGAACGGTGCCCGCGTCGCCCCGCGCGACCGGGCCGGTGAGGGCAGCGTCGCCGGAGCGCAGGCTGTTGTCCAGGGCAGCGCCCAGCAGCGGGCCGAGCAGCCGGCCGGGCTCGGCGACGCCCGCCGTGCGCAGCAGCTCCAGCGCCTGCGAGACCAGGGTGACCAGGTGGTTGGCGCCGTGCGCGAGGGCCGTGTGGTAGAGCGGGCGGACGCCCTCCGGCACCCACTCGGGATCGCCGCCCATCTCGACCACCAGGGCCTCGGCGACCGGGCGCAGCTCGTCGGGGGCGGTCACCCCGAACGGGCAGCCGGCCAGCCGGGCGAGGTCGACCGTGGTGCCGGTGAAGGTCATCGCGGGGTGCAGCGCCAGCGGCAGCGCCCCGGCCCGGGTGGCGGGCTCCAGGACGGCGACGCCGTGCGCGCCCGAGGTGTGCACCACCAGCTGGCCGGGGCGCACCGAGCCGGTCGCGACGAGGCCGGCCACCAGGTCGGCCAGCGCGTCGTCGGGGACGGTGAGCAGCACCAGGTCGGCGGCGGCGAGCACCTGCGGCGGGGAGACGATCCGCACGCCCGGCAGCAGCTGCTCGGCGCGGCGCCGGGAGGCGGCGGACACCCCGGAGGCGGCGACCACCCGGTGCCCGGCGAGCTGCAGGGCGGCGCCCAGCGCCGGGCCGACCCGGCCGGTGCCGACCACCCCGACGGCGAGGCGGGCCGGGCGGTTGCCGGGGTCGGCGGGGTCGCCGAAACCGTCGGCGAGGGGGGTGAAGTCGGCGTTGTCGGACGTGCTCACGCGCACACCTCCGCGTCGTTCCCGGGCCGGGGGCGGCCCCGGCGCTCGGCGGGGGCAGTCGCCATGGCGCACCTCTCGACGGTGAGCCCGGTTCGCTCGCTCACAGTTCGGCCCTGGTCCTCACTCTTACCGTTCCGGTCCTCTGCGGGTACCGGACGCACCGGCCCATTCTACGGCCGGTGCCGGCGGTGCCTTAATCCCCCGAGCCGGCCCGGATCAGGCCGGCCTCGTAGGCGAGGACGACGGCCTGGACCCGGTCGCGCAGGCCGAGCTTGGCCAGGATCCGGCCGACGTGGGTCTTCACGGTGGCCTCGGAGAGGACCAGCCGGGCGGCGATCTCGCTGTTCGACAGGCCCTGGGCGACCAGCAGGAACACCTCGCGCTCGCGCTCGGTGAGCGGGCCCAGGGTGTCCGGGCCGGGGGTGCTCGCCGCGGTGGGCAGCACCTCGGCGAACCGGTCGATCATGCGGCGGGTGGTGGTCGGCGCGACCACCGCGTCGCCGCCGTGCACCGCGCGGATCGCGGCCACCAGCTCGGTCGGCGGCACGTCCTTGAGCAGGAAGCCGCTGGCGCCGGCCTTGAGCGCGGCGAAGGCGTACTCGTCCAGGTCGAAGGTGGTGAGGATGAGGACGTGCGGGGCGTTCGCCAGCGGGCTGCCGTCCTCGGCGAGGCAGATCCGGCGGGTGGCCTGCACCCCGTCCAGGCGGGGCATCCGGACGTCCATCAGGATCACGTCCACCTGCGTGTGCCGCAGTCGCTCCAGGGCCTGCGCGCCGTCACCCGCCTCGGCGACGATCTCGATGTCGCCCTGTGACTGCAGGATCATCCGGAAGCCGGTGCGCAGCAGCTCCTGGTCGTCGACGAGCATCACGCGGATGGTCAAGGTGGCTCCTAGTTCGTGGGCGGCGACGTGGTCAGTGTGCTGCCTTGAGCGGCAGGATGGCGCGGATCCGGAAGCCGCCGCCGGGCCGCGGCCCGACGTCGAGGCTGCCGCTGACCATGCCGACCCGCTCGCGCATGCCGATCAGGCCGTGGCCCTGGCCGTCCGTCCCGCCGGAGGCCAGCTGCTCGTCGGTCGAGCCGCGGCCGTCGTCCTCGATCAGGACGGCCAGCTCGCGCTCGCCGAAGTCGACCGCGACCCGGGCGTGCACATCGGGGCCGCCGTGCTTGCGGACGTTGGTCAGCGCCTCCTGGACGATCCGGTAGACGGTCAGCTCGACGCCGCGCGGCAGTTCGCGCGGGTCGCCCGAGGTGGCGAACTCCACCTGGAGGCCGGCGGTGCGGACCTGGTCCAGCAGCTCGGGCAGCTCCTCGACGCCGGGCTGCGGCACGTACTCCTCGGCGGTGTCCGCGGTGCGCAGCACGCCCAGCAGCCGGCGCATCTCGACGAGCGCCTGGCGCCCGGTGGAGGCGATCGTGCTCAGCGCCTCCTTGGCCTGCTGGGGCGAGTTGTCCAGCACGTAGGCGGCGCCGTCGGCCTGGACGATCATGACGGAGACGTTGTGCGCGACCACGTCGTGCAGCTCGCGGGCGATCCGGGCGCGCTCGGCGGCGACCGCCACCTTGGCCTGGGCGTCGCGCTCGCGCTCCAGCCGGGCGGCGCGGTCCTCCAGCTCGACCAGATAGGCCCGGCGCACCCGGGTGAGCCGGCCCCACGCCCAGCAGAGGATGAACGGGCTGGTCATCAGCCCCATGATCAGGAGCGTTTCGCCGACGCCGTAGGGGTGGAAGGTGGTCGTGCTGGTCTCCGGGTGGTACTGGCTCTTGAGCAGCCCCTGCTCCCAGAAGACCAGCGGCCCGGCGGACAGGCCGGCGGCGAGGGCGAGCCGGGAGATCCAGGTGGAGCCGAAGGCGGCGCCGGTGTACGCGAAGACCAGGTAGGCGATGCTGGATCCGCCCGGGTCGACGTCCAGCGCGACCTGGGTGAGTCCGACCACGACGGCGGCGGCCACCGTGAGGTCCGGCAGGCGCCGCCGGAAGACCATCAGCAGCGGCAGGACGATCGCGACCGCGACCTGGACGCCCCCGTGCCAGCCGGCCTCGCGGGCGTCGCTGGGGAGCAGTCCGAAGAACAGCACGATCGCCGCCCAGGCGGAGTCGACCACCATGGGGTGACGGCGGAGCCAGGCGTTGAGTCGTTGCACGTCTCAAGCCTAGGCAGTCGCCGAGCGTGGTCAGGTCCGCCGGGAGGGCGATCCGTCCTACTCCCTAGGTCGGAGAAGCCCACGCTCCGGTTGGGAGGGGCACCCCGCCGCGGGTAGCGTCCCGCCGCATGACTTGGATGCGGTGGCGGCCCGCCATGGAACAGGCCCTCTACGCCCCGGAGGGCGGCTTCTACCGCAGGCCGGAGGGGCCGGCCGGGCACTTCCGCACCTCGGTGCACGCCTCCCCGCTGTTCGCCCGTGCGGTGGCCCGGTTGCTGCTGGAGGTGGACGCGGCCCTCGGCCGTCCGGAGGAGCTGGCCCTCGTGGACGTCGGGGCCGGCCGCGGTGAGCTGCTGACCGGCGTGCTGGCCGCGCTGCCGGACGAGGTGCTGGCCCGGCTGCGGCCGTACGGGGTGGAGATCGCGGCGGACCGCCCCGCGGGACTTCCGTCCACAGCCCTGTGGACGGAGGAGGTGCCGCGCGGCGTCAGCGGCCTGCTGTTCGCCAACGAGTGGTTGGACAACGTGCCGCTGGACTTCGGCGCGGTGGACGGGGACGGGGTGCTGCGCTACGTCGAGGTGGACACCGCGACCGGCGACGAGCGCCTCGGCGGCGCGGTGGACGAGGCCGACGCCGCCTGGGCCGCCCGCTGGTGGCCGGCCCCCGCGCCGGGTGACCTCGTGGAGTTCGGCGCACCGCGCGACGCGGCCTGGGCCTCGGCCGTCGCCGGGCTGGAGCGCGGCCTCGCGGTCGCGGCGGACTACGGGCACACCGCCGCGCGCCGCCCGCTCCTCACCACCCTGACCGGCTTCCGGGCGGGCCGCGAGGTGCGCCCGGTGCCGGACGGCAGCTGCGACCTCACCGCGCACGTCGCGCTGGACGCGGTGGCCGCGCCCGCCCTCCACAGCCTGTGGACAACCCAGCGGGAGGCGCTGCGGGCGCTCGGCGTGAGCGGTGCCCGCCCGCCGCTGGCGCTGGCCTCCACCGACCCGGTGGGTTACCTGCGGGCGCTCGGCGGCGCCGGGGAGGGCGCCGAGCTGACCGACCCGGCGGGCCTGGGCGCGTTCGGCTGGCTCGCGCAGGCCGTCCGCATGCCGGTACCGGAGACCCTCGCCGGCCTCGGGGGATGGCAGACTCTCGGGTCATGAGGGAGACCACGGTCGGCATCGGGGCGGGAGCCGAGAACTTCACCGGCGGGGCGGACAGCACCGACATGGTGCTCAACATCGGCCCGCAGCACCCGGCGACCCACGGCGTGCTGCGGCTGAAGCTGGTGCTGGACGGCGAGCGGATCGTCACCGCCGAGCCGGTGATCGGCTACATGCACCGCGGCGCGGAGAAGCTCTTCGAGGCCCGCGACTACCGGCAGATCATCATGCTGGCCAACCGGCACGACTGGCTCTCCGCGTTCGCCAACGAGCTGGGCGTGGTGCTCGGCGTCGAGCGGATGCTCGGCATGGAGGTGCCCGAGCGCGCGGTCTGGATCCGCACCATGCTCGCGGAGCTGAACCGCGTCCTCAACCACCTGATGTTCCTCGGCTCCTACCCGCTGGAGCTGGGCGGGATCACCCCGATCTTCCACGCCTTCTCCGGCCGCGAGGACCTCCAGCACGTGCTGGAGGAGGCCTCCGGCGGCCGGATGCACTACATGTTCAACCGGGTCGGCGGCCTCAAGGAGGACCTGCCGGCCGGCTGGCTCGGCCGGGTCCGGGCGGCGATCGCCACCGTCCGCTCGCAGCTGCCGGTCTTCGAGGAGCTCGTCCTCGGCAACGAGATCTTCCGGGCCCGCACCGCCGGCGTCGGCATCCTCACCAAGGCGCACGCCGAGGCGTACGGCGTCAGCGGCCCGATCGCGCGCGCCAGCGGGCTCGACTTCGACCTGCGCCGCGACGAGCCCTACCTGGCGTACGGCTCGGACGAGCTGCGGGCGGTGCTGACCGTGGTCACCCGCGAGGAGGGCGACTGCCTGGCCCGGTTCGAGTGCCTGCTGGAGCAGACCGTCAACTCGCTGGACCTCGCGGACGCCTGCCTGGACAAGCTGGCCACGCTGGCGCCCGGCCCGGTCAACCTGCGGCTGCCCAAGGTGCTCAAGGCCCCCGAGGGCAGCACCTACGCCTGGACGGAGAACCCGCTCGGCGTCAACGGCTACTACCTGGTCTCGCGCGGCGACAAGACGCCGTGGCGGCTGAAGCTGCGCTCGGCGTCCTTCAACAACATCCAGGCGCTCGCCGAGCTGCTGCCCGGCGCCCTGGTCGCCGACATGGTGGCCATCCTGGGCTCGATGTTCTTCGTCGTCGGCGACATCGACAAGTAGCGCGGCGCGGAGCGGCGGGCCGGCTACTTCTTGCCGGCCTTCCTCGTCGGGTCGGCCGGGTGCGGGGCCACCTTGCGGTCGCCCTTGGTGGCGATCCGCTGCTCGCAGAGGCCGGCCAGCACCTCGTACCCGGCCTTGCCCATCAGCTCGGTGAGTTCGGGGCGGTAGCTGACGTAGACCGGGTCCGGGCCGGTGTGGGCGTCCGGGCTGCCGGTGCACCACCAGTGCAGGTCGTGGCCGCCCGGGCCCCAGCCCCGGCGGTCGTACTCGCCGATGGTGACCTGGAGGTAGCGGGTGTCGTCCGGGCGGTCGATCCAGTCGTAGGTGCGGCGCACCGGGAGCTGCCAGCAGACGTCCGGCTTGGTCTCCAGCGGCTCCTTGCCCTCCTTGAGGGCGAGGGTGTGCAGGGCGCAGCCGGCGCCGCCGGGGAAGCCGGGGCTGTTGAGGAAGAGGCAGGCGCCGTCGACCCGGCGGGTCTGCCGGTCGCCGTCCTCGTCGAACATGGTGATGCCGCCGTCGAGCCTGATCCGGCCCTTGGCGTCGGTGCCGTGCGCGAAGTTCTCCCAGATCTCGGGCGTCAGCCGGGCCGCGTGGCCGGCCCCGCGCTTCTCGTCGTCCTCGTCCGAGTAGTGCGCGCCGAGCGTGCAGCAGCCGTCCGACTCGCCCCGGCCCTCGCGGATGCCCTGGCAGCCGCGGCCGAAGATGCACGTCCAGCGGGAGGTCAGCCAGGTGAGGTCGCAGCGGAAGACCTGCTCCTCGTCGTCGGGGTCGGCGAACTCGACCCAGGCCCGCGGGAAGTCGAGCGGGACCTCGGGGCGCGGGAAGTCGAGCGGGACCTCGGCGCGCAGGGTCGGCATCGCGAGGTCGACCGGGGTCGCGCCGGCCTTGGACTTCTTCTTGGACGTCTCTGCTGCCACCCGGCAAGGGTAGAGCCTTCACGGCGGTGCGAACCGCCTGGGGCCGGGGCATTTGCGGTGATTTCGCCGCAGGGCGGCGGCCGGAGCCGTCGGCGGGCGAGGTGAAGGCGAGGTGAAGAGGTCCCCGGCGCGCTGCGGCCCGGCCCGGCGGCACCCCTAGGATGGCGGCCGGTCCGCTACGGGGAGGTACGGGGATGGCCAGCGGCAGCAGCAGCGGCGATGCCGGAAGCGGCAGGTTCGCCATCAAGCCGTGGGAACTGCACGGCGAGGGGCGGGAGTTCGAGAAGATCTCGGAGGACTTCGGGAAGGCCGCCGCTACCCTGGAGCAGTCGCTCGCCGGGCTCGGCAGCCCGTGGGGGCTGGACAAGCCGGGCAGCGGTTTCGCCGCCGTCTACAAGGACGCGCGCGGCGGGCTGCTCGGCGGCCTGCGCGGTCTGGCCGGGCAGCTCGGACAGGTCGGCTCCGGGCTGCACACCATGGCCGAGCGGACCGTGGACGCCGAGACGACGGCCGCCGCCGGTTTCGGCGGCACGGCGGCACCGGGCACTCCCGGCGCTGCGGGACCGGGCGGGAAGCCCGGGAAACCGGCAACCCCGGTGGCCGCGACGAGCGTCCCCAAGGACAGATCGGCCTGACGGCCCGGCCGTCCGCGCCGCCGCACCCGGCGGCGGGGTCCGTGCGGTGGCGCCGGGACGCCGCGGTCGGCGGGCCGCCGTCCGTGCGTCGCGGTCCGCACACGGGCTGCCCGCACACGGGCCGTTCGCACGCCGCCGTCCACGGTCCGCCGTCCGCAGGCCGAAGTCCGTACGTCGAAGTCCGTACGTCGAAGGGGGAAGCGCATGTCCCGGAAGCTGCCCGAGGAGCTGGCGCCGGTGCTGGCCAGGACCGGCCACCAGTGGCCGCAGGCCGACGAGGACGGGCTGCGCAGGGCGGCCGGCCACTGGCGCGAGTTCGGAACCGAGGCCGAGCGCCTCGGCAAGCGCGGCGGGGACTCCGCCAAGCGCGTCACCGGGGAGAACTCCGGCCGCGCGGTGGAGGCCTTCGGCGAGTACTGGCGGGCGTTCAGCGGCAGCGGCACGGGCCACCTGGACGACGCGCACGCCGCCACCGCCCTGGTGGCCGGCGCCTTCGACAAGGCCGCCCGGGCCGTCGACAGCTGCAAGGCCGACCTCGTCGCCACCCTCACCGAGCTGGCCGCCGAGCTGAAGAAGGCCGAGGAACAGGCCGCCCGCGCCAAGGCGGCGGCGGCCGAGGTCGCCACCGCCACCCGCAGCGGCGAGGCCGCGTCCGGCGGGGTCTTCGGCGGGCTGCGGCAGAGCGTCGGCGCGGTGGCGAGCGGAGTGCAGAACGCCGCCACCGAGCAGGTCGCCGAGGCGATGGCGGCGATCGCGGTCGAGACCGCCGGGCTGAAGATCGGCGGCCTGCTGGACGAGCTCGGCCGGGCCATGAAGGACGCGCTGACCGGCACGCTCAAGGAGCCCGCCGTGGTCGCGCTGCTGCGCCTCGCGCCGGGCGGCGGCCCCGGCGTGCGTCCGGCGTCGTTCACCGGCGGTGCCTTCGACCCGGTCGCCGCCGGGCTGCCCGCGGCGCTCGGCGAGCCGGGCGTGCTGGGGGCGGACGGCGCCGGCCTGGCGGTGGTGCTCGGCCAGGACGGCAGGCCCGTGGTCGGGGTGCCGGGTCTGACGGTCAAGCTCGACGAGGCCGGCCGGCCGGTGCTGGACGAGCACGGCGACCCGGTCATCGTCCGGGCCGACGGCACGCCGGTGGCGGACGCGAGCGGGCTGCTCGTCGTCCAGGGACCGGACGGCAGGCCGCTGGTCGGGGTCGAGGACCTCGCCGTGAAGCTGGACGAGCAGGGGCGCCCGGTGCTCGGCAAGGACGGCCAGCCGGTGCTGACCGACAAGGACGGCAAGGTGGTCCGCGGCGTGCCGCTGACCGACCTCGCGGCGGACGGCGGCCGCAACGGCCACGGGCTGGACGGCAGGCCGGGCGGCCCGCTCGCCGACGGCCCGGGCGCCGTGCTGCCGGGGACACCCGGGGCGCCCGGTGTGCCCGGGGCCGGTACGCCCGGGGTCGGGCCGGACAGCGTGGTCGTGATGGCCGGGTCGGACTCCGCCGGACACCCGGGTGCGGGCGGCCAGGCGGGGCGGCCGGACGCGGACGGTGGCGGCGCGGGGCCGGTGCGGACCGGTTCGGCGGGCGGCGGTGGCGGTGGCGGTGGCGGGGACTGGACGCCGTCCGGCCACCAGGACGGCGCGGGCCGTCCGGCCGCCGCGGCCGCCCCGGCGCACTACAGCGGAGGCGGTGGCGGCGGCAACGGCGGTGGAGGCGGCGGCGCGGTCGGCGGCGGCGGCGGTCCGGCGGACGGGGACTACCACCTGCCGCCCGCGCACCCCGGGGGTGGCGGCGGCGAGCCCGTGACCGTGCGGACCGACTCCGTGCTCGCCCCGCCCGCACCGTCGGCCCCCGCCGCGCCCGCGCACCACCCGACGGCGCCCGACGGCCCGTCCGGGGGCGGATCCGCCCAGGGCAACCCGTACGGCAGCTCCTACGGCACCCCGTTCACCGTGCCGGTGGGCACCGGGCCGACCGGCCCCGGCCCGCTCGCGGGCCTGCCCGGCAGCTCCTTCACCGGTCCGGTGGCGGTCGGGCACGGCCCGGCGCCGTTCGGCAGCGGGATCGGCGCCGGGCCGCCCGCCGGTGGTGGCGCCGGGCCGGTCGGCCCGGTCGCCGTCCCGGGTACCCCGGCGCCGGGTACGCCGGGTGCGCCGGGCACCGCCGTCCCCGGGCAGCAGACCCCGGCCGAGGCCCGGCCGGGCGTCGGCGCGGGCGGCCCGCGGGCGGCCACCGGCACCCCGCACCCTGTCACCGCGCCCGTCCCGCTGCCCGTCCCGCCGCCGCCGTCGGCCCCGCCGGTGATCGGGCCCGGTGCCGGCCGCCCCGAACCCCACCCGGACGACCACCGGCGCCGCCCCGACGGCCCCCCGGCCGAGGGCGAGAACGGCCTCGCCTGGGCCGCCGTCCCGGTCGCCACCGCACACGCCATGGCGCTCCAGCTCGCCCGGCGCGCCCTGCGCGGCAGCGGCCCCGAGGAGCACCTGGTCCGGCTGCGGACCATCGCCGACAGCCGTCCGTACGGCCTGCCAGGCGGGCTGGCCCCGGTCGACCCCGAGCACCAGCGCGAGGTCGAACGCCGGGCACCCCGGGACGGCGACGGCCTGCCCGTCCGTCACCCCGACCCGGCGGCCGGCGGCTGGGCGGAGGTCGTCAACGCCGACGGCCCGCACGCCCCGGGCCGGGCCAACAACAGCCTGGAGATCGCGCTCTCCGCCGTCGACACCTTCACCGGCCGCCCGACCTGCGCCGCGCCCCGCATCCCCACCGAGGGCGATGCCGGGGAACGCGGCGGTCGCGACCGCGCCGAGCGCGAACTCGGTGCCGCGTTCCGCGACCTCGGCGACGGCGAGCCGGCCTTCGGCCGCCTGACCGGCGAACTGCGACGGGCCGGCCACGGCTCGCAGGCCGTCCTGCTCACCCTGGACGGCTTCGGCCGCCCGCACGCCTGGAACGCCGTCAACCACCAGGACACCGTCAGCTACCTCGACCACCAGGTCGGTCGCCGGGGGGAGGACCCGCTGCACGACGCCGCCCGCGGCCTCTGGGCCATCGCCCTCGATCCGGACGGCCGGCCGCTCGACCTCGCCGCCCGCCGCCCCGAACCCGTGACGAGCGGCGCCCGGTGACACCCCGCCCGCCCGCGCGGCCCACCGGCCGGTCCGCCGCCCGCGCGCCCTTCTCCACCCGCGCCCATGCAAGGAGCACCACCCCGTGACCACCCGCGCGCAGGCGATCGAGGCCGCCCACCGCTGGATCAACGGCGAGCTGCCGAGGGCCTCGGCCGACGGCTCGACCGGGAGCCGGCGGGTGCACTCGCACGAGTTCGACCTCGGGTGGGTGGTCTGGGCGGAGCCCTCGCCGGTGGGGGTGGACCCGCTGACGGGGGAGCGGCGCGCGCCCGAGGAGGTGGGGGCGGCCTGCGCCGTGGTGGACCGGGCCACCGGGCGGTTCACCGTCTGGCCGTCCGTGCCGGTGGACGAAGTGACCGCGCTCTACCGGGACTTCCTCGGCGCCGGCGCCCACGACCCCGCCGCGGCGCCGGCCACCGGGCGGGGCACCCGGGCCGAGCTGACCTACCGCGACGAGTTCGGCGAGGTGCGGTCGCTGGTGCTGCGCTCGGCGCCCGGCCTGCCGCACCCGGCGCTGCGCGGCTGGTGGTGGCTGCGCGAACGGGGCGTCCCGGCGCAGGACGTCCTGGCCGTCCACACCGATCTGCGGCTGAGCGCGCTGCCCGGCGGCTACTGGGCGTACGCGCTGGCCGCCGAACTGCCGGGCGCCCGGGTGGACTCCGACCTGCCGTACGGGCCGCGCTTCGACCACCGGGCGGCGGCCGTCCGCGCGCTGCCGGCCGAGCCAGGCGGCCCGGCCCGCAACCGGGTGCCCTTCCCGCGCGCCGCACCGGCCCCGGCCGCCGAGCCGGACCGGGAGCTGCCGGCCCTGCTGGTGGAACGGTTCGGCGCCGGCGGCGTCAAGCGCTTCGACCCGGCCGACGTCGCCCGGGCCGACCTGCCGGAGGTCACCGCCCGGGTGTTGCTGGCGGCCGGCGTGCCGGTCACCGTCGAGGGGTTCTTCGCACTGCACCACCCGCGGCCGGACGCCATCGCCGACGGCACCCGGCCCGGTACGGTGCTGCCGCCGCTCGCCGCCCACCTGGCGGAGACCGGCCGCGGCACCCGGGTGGCCGAGCGGGAGCGCCTCGCGCTGGCCCCGCAGCTGCTGCTCGGCACCGACGGCTGGGCGCTGATCACCCTGGACACCGCCTGCGGCGCCGTCCGGGCCGTCGACCCCGACTACGCCACGGCCCGGCACTGCAACGCCGGGCCGGAGGCCTTCGTCCGCAGCCTGGCCCTGTTCGCCGGGTGGCTGCCCGGCCTGCCCGGGCTCGACCCGCGGGCCGCCGGCGCCGCCGTCGCCGAGCTGCAGCGCGGCCTGGCGGCGCTCGACCCGACGGTCTTCGACGATCCGGAGAACTGGTGGGCCGTCATCGTCGAGCAACTGTGGGACGGTCTGCTCTGACTGCGCGCGGGGCGGGCGTCCGGGTGACCCGCGGTGCGCCGTGGCCGGGACGCGCCGGGCGGCGGGCGCACGCTGAGGGGAACCGACGCCACGGTCGGGTTGTCGGACCGGTCGGTTGATCGTTCGTCGCCCCGTCGAGGATTCCCCGGGCGCCCGCACCCCGCCGGGTGTCCGTATCCGCCCGGGCGCCCGCCCCCTCCCGGCGTCCGAACCAGAGCTGGAGCCCGAGCCGTGACCGCCTCGCCCCGCGCCGCCCACGCGGCCGTCCTCGCCGCCCGCGCCGCCCACGCGGCCGTCCTCGCCGCCCTCGCGGTCCTGGCCGCCGGCTGCGCCGCCGCACCCGGACTCCGCGCCGGCCCGGTCGCGGCCCAGCGGGTCTGCGACGCACCGGTGGTGATCGGCCACCGGGGCTCGCCGCTCGACGCCCCCGAGAACACCATGGCCTCCTTCGAGAAGGCCCTGGAACAGGGCGCCGACTGGCTGGAGACCGACGTCCAGACCACCCGGGACGGCGTTCCGGTGCTGATGCACGACGCCACCGTGGACCGCACCACCGACGGCAGGGGCGCCGTCGCCGACCTGACCGCCGCTCAGCTCGCCGGCCTGCGGGTGACCGTCGGCCCCGGGCCGGCCGAGCCCGTGCCCACGCTGGACCAGCTGCTGAGGCGGCTCGCCGGCAGCCGCGTCACGCTGCTGATGGAGATCAAGTGGCAGCGCGCCGAGGACGTCGCCCGGACCGCCCGGGCCGCGGCCGGCAGCGGGGCCCGGGTCTTCCTCTACTCCTTCTCCGCCGAGCACCTGCGCCAGGCCCACGCGGCCGCCCCCGCCCTGCCGGTCGTCCTCATCCAGGGCGCCTCGCTCGCCGACGACCCCGGTGACCTGCCGCTGCACGGCATCGCGCTGGACGCGACACTGGCCACCGCCGCCCGGATCGCCGCCGAACGCTCGGCCGGCCGCGAGGTCTACGTCTGGACGCTGGACGACGAGGAGTCCTGGCAGCTGATGACCGACCGGGACGCCGACGGCCTGATCACCGACGCCCCCGGCCGGGCCCGCCGCCGGGTCGACGCCGGCTGCCGCACCGCCCGCCCGGCCGTCCCGGGCGCCGCCCACGGGCGCTGAGCCGCCGGTGGTCCGGACCAAGGCGCCGGACCAGCACGAGTACCGACGTGCCAGGTCTGCGGCGAGGCGGGATCGCGTAGCGTGGAGAGTTATGCGACTCGGTGTTCTCGACGTAGGTTCCAACACGGTCCACTTCCTCGTGGTGGACGCCCACCCCGGGGCCGCCCCGGTGCCCGCCTACTCCCACAAGGCCGAGCTGCGGCTCGCCGAACTCCTCGACGACCAGGGTGCGATAAGCGAGCCCGGTGTGGCGAAGCTGGTCGGCATGGTCGCCTCCTCGCTGCGCGTCGCCGAGGACAAGGGCGTGCTCGACATCCTGCCGTTCGCCACCTCGGCCGTCCGGGAGGCCGCCAACGGCGAGGAGGTGCTGCGCCGGGTCGCCGCGGAGACCGGCGTCGAACTGCGGGTGCTCTCCGGGCAGGACGAGGCGCGGCTCACCTTCCTCGCCGTCCGCCGCTGGTTCGGCTGGTCCTCCGGCCGGCTGCTCAACCTGGACATCGGCGGCGGCTCGCTGGAGATCGCCTGCGGCCTGGACGAGCAGCCCGACGTCGCCTGCTCGCTGCCGCTCGGCGCCGGCCGGCTCACCGGCCGCTGGCTGCCCGGGGACGTGGCCGACCCGGAGCGCCTGCGCGAACTCAGACGCCACATCCGGGCCGAGATGGCCACCGTGGTCGGCGAGATCGCCCGGCTCGGCACCCCGGACCACGCGGTCGCCACCTCCAAGACCTTCAAGCAGCTCGCCCGGATGACGGGCGCCGCCCCCGCCGACGCCGGCCCGTACGCCGACCGCCGGCTCACCCGCAGCAACCTCTCCGCCTGGCTGCCGCGGCTCTCCGCGATGACCGTCGCCGAACGGGCGCAGATCCCCGGCGTCTCCGAAGGGCGCGCCAAGCAGCTGCTGGCCGGGGCCCTGGTCGCCGACGCCGCGATGGACCTCTTCGGCCTGGACGAGCTCGACGTCTGTCCGTGGGCGCTGCGCGAGGGCATCATCCTGCGCCGCCTGGACACCATGGACGGCGCGGTCGACCGCCGCCGACCGGCTCTCGCCACCTGAGGCCCCGTCCCGCGGGCGGTCCGGCCGGGCGCGATCGACCGGACCGGGCCCGGGTGCGGTCCGACCGGGCGCACCGGGAGGGCCGCTCCCCGTTCCGGGCGCGGTCCGCTTACGCTGTCTCCCGTGGCGCAACCAGCGGGCGAGGACGGGACGCAGGAGGGCCGCGCTCCCGGGGACGGGCGGCCGCGGTCGGACGCCCCGCGCCGCACGGACCGGCTGCCCGCGGCCGCCGGAGGTGAGCCGGCGGAGGCCGCCGCGACGGGCCGCACCCGCAAGCTCGGCAAGGCCGTGAAGGGCGTGAAGAGCGTCAAGGCGGCCGAGGCGGCGAAGGCCGCGACCGCCGCGAAGAGCGCCCGGTCGGCCCGGAAGGCCACCGGTGGCACGGGGAAGAAGGCCGCGAAGAAGGCGGAGAAGACCACCGCGACGAAGGCGAAGAAGGCCGCCGGGAGCACCGGCAAGGCGCCCGGCAAGGCGCCCGCCACCGCACCCGCCGAAGCGGCGCCCCGCGGGACCAGGACGGCGCGCGCCGCCGGTGCCGCCAAGGCCGCCGTCCAGTCGGTGAAGTCCGTCAAGGCCGCCCGACAGGCCGCCGCCCGCCCGGCCCCGCTGCTGCGCACCACCGACCGCCTCGTCCTGCCCCCGCACCCCGGCCTGCACATCCCCGACACCAAGGTCGCCCTCTCCACCGCCTCGGTCTACCCGGCCAACACCGCGATCGCCTTCGAACTGGCCGAGCGGCTCGGCTACGACGGCGTGGAGGTGATGGTCTGGAACGACCCGGTCAGCCAGGACATCGAGGCGCTGCGCCGGCTCTCCGACGCCCACCGGATGCCGATCCTGGCCGTGCACGCGCCCTGCCTGCTGATCACCCAGCGGGTCTGGACCAGCGACCCGTGGACCAAGCTCGTCCGGGCCCGCGCGGCGGCCGAGAAGCTCGGCGCGAGCGCCGTCGTCGTCCACCCGCCGTTCCGCTGGCAGCGCCAGTACGCCCGCGAGTTCGTCGAGGGCATCAACCGGATGGCGGGCGAGACCGACGTCCGCTTCGCCGTCGAGAACATGTACCCCTGGCGCTACCGCGACCGCGAGATGCTGGCGTACGCGCCCGGCTGGGACGTCACCGAGGAGGAGTACCGGCACTTCACCATCGACCTCTCGCACGCCGCCACCTCCCGGATCGACGCCCTCGCCATGGTCGAGCGGATGGGCGACCGGCTCGCCCACATCCACCTGGCCGACGGCAGCGGCTCCGGCAAGGACGAGCACCTGATCCCGGGCCGGGGCAAGCAGCCCTGCGCGGAGCTGCTGGAGCACCTCGCCCGGACCGGTTTCGACGGTCACGTGGTGCTGGAGGTCAACACCCGGCGTTCCGCGTCCCCCGCCGAACGCGAGGCCGATCTCGCCGAGGCGCTCGCCTTCACCCGCCTCCACCTGGCCACTCCCGCCCGGGTACGCTGATCACGAACTGCCGTACCGAGGGGGAGACATGACGGATGATTCGGACTACCGGGTGATCGCCACCTCGTTCGGCTCGGTTGCCGCCGAGTACGAGCAGGGGCGTCCCGGCTACCCGGACCGGTTGTTCGACGAGCTGGAGCGGCTGGCCGGCCGCAGCCTCAAGGGCGCCCGGGTGCTGGACGTCGGCGCCGGTACCGGCATCGCCACCCGGCTGCTGGCCGGCCGCGGCGCCGAGGTGGTCGCCGTCGAGCCGAGCCCCGGCATGGGCGAGCAGTTCCTGGCCTCCTCGCCGGGCATCCCGCTGGTCCGCGGCAGCGGCGACGAGCTCCCCTTCCACGACCGCAGCGCCGACGTCATCACCTACGCCCAGGCCTTCCACTGGATCCACCCCGAGCTCGCGATCCCGGAGGCGGTCCGGGTCCTGCGGCCCGGCGGCGCCATCGCGGCCTGGTGGAACGTGAAGGACGAGACCGTGCCGTGGGTCCGCGCCCTCGGCGAGCGGATGGCCGCCGCCCTGCCCGGCCGCTACCACGGCTACGGCAAGATCGACCACCACGCCGGCCACTTCGCCGAGGCCGGTCTCGACGCCGCCTCCGCCGTGCTGCGCTGGGAGCGCGAGGTCACCGTCGACCAGCTGATCAAGGACCTCACCTCCCGCTCCTACCTGGCCTCCCTCGACCCCGTGCCGCGGGCCGCCGTCCTCGCCGACGAGCGGGCCGCGCTGCTCGCGGAGTTCCCCGACGGCCGGCTGACCGAGCCCTACGTCCTGAGCCTGACCGTGGCACGCACCCCGGGCGGCGCCGCCTGACCGGATGGCGGACGCGGTGTCCGCCCGCCGGACGGCGGGCGTAGTCTCGAAAGACACAGCGTCCGCCGCACCCTCCCTACCGGCGGCGCCGCCACAGCCTCCGAAGGAGTGGAGCACAGTGCCCGAGCTGAAGTCCCGTACGGTCACCCACGGTCGCAACATGGCAGGCGCCCGGGCGCTTCTCCGGGCCGCCGGCGTAGCCCGCGAGGACTTCGGCAAGCCGATCATCGCGGTGGCCAACTCCTTCACCGAGTTCGTGCCGGGCCACACCCACCTGCAGCCGGTCGGCCGGATCGTCTCCGAGGCGATCCAGGCGGCCGGCGGCATCCCGCGCGAGTTCAACACCATCGCGGTGGACGACGGCATCGCGATGGGCCACGCGGGCATGCTCTACTCCCTCCCCTCGCGCGACCTGATCGCCGACTCGGTCGAGTACATGGTCAACGCGCACTGCGCGGACGCGCTGATCTGCATCTCCAACTGCGACAAGATCACCCCCGGCATGCTGATGGCCGCCCTGCGCCTCAACATCCCCACCGTGTTCGTCTCCGGCGGCCCGATGGAGGCCGGCCAGGCCGTGCTGGTGGACGGCACCGTCCGCAAGCTCGACCTGGTCAACGCGATCTCCGACGCCGTCAACGAGAACGTCTCGGACGAGGACATCGCGATCATCGAGGAGAACGCCTGCCCGACCTGCGGGTCCTGCTCGGGCATGTTCACCGCCAACTCGATGAACTGCCTCACCGAGGCGATCGGCCTCTCGCTGCCCGCCAACGGCTCGGTGCTCGCCACCCACACCGCCCGCAAGGCCCTCTACGAGGACGCCGGCCGGAACATCGTGGAGATCACCAAGCGGCACTACCACCAGGACGACTACTCGGTCCTGCCGCGCAACATCGCCACCCGCGCCGCGTTCGAGAACGCGATGGCGCTGGACATCGCGATGGGCGGCTCCACCAACACGATCCTGCACCTGCTGGCCGCCGCCCAGGAGGCCGAGGTGGACTTCGACATGCGGGCCATCGACGCCATCTCGCGCCGCGTCCCGTGCCTGTCCAAGGTCGCGCCCAACGGCAAGTACTACATGGAGGACGTCCACCGGGCCGGCGGCGTCCCCGCCATCCTCGGTGAGCTCTACCGCGGCGGGCTGCTGAACGAGGACGTGCACACCGTGCACTCCGACTCGCTCGCCGAGTGGCTGAAGACCTGGGACATCCGGGGCGGCTCCCCGTCCCCCGAGGCCGTCGAGCTGTTCCACGCGGCCCCCGGCTGCGTCCGCTCCGCGACCGCCTTCTCGCAGTCCGAGCGCTGGGACACCCTGGACACCGACGCCGCCGGCGGCTGCATCCGCAGCGTCGAGCACGCCTACTCGGTCGAGGGCGGGCTGGCGGTGCTCTACGGCAACCTGGCCGAGGACGGCTGCATCGTGAAGACGGCCGGCGTCGACGAGTCGATCTGGACCTTCAGCGGACCCGCCGTGGTGCTGGAGTCCCAGGAGGACGCGGTCGACGCGATCCTCACCAAGCGGGTCAAGGAGGGCGACGTCGTCGTCATCCGCTACGAGGGCCCCAAGGGCGGCCCCGGCATGCAGGAGATGCTCTACCCGACCTCGTTCCTGAAGGGCCGGGGCCTCGGCAAGGCCTGCGCCCTGGTCACCGACGGCCGCTTCTCCGGCGGCACCTCGGGCCTGTCGATCGGCCACGCCTCCCCGGAGGCCGCCTCCGGCGGCACGATCGCCCTGGTCGAGGACGGCGACATCGTCGCCATCGACATCCCCGGCCGGACGATCTCCCTGGAGGTCTCCTTCGAGGAGCTGCACGAGCGCCGGCTGAAGCTGGAGGCCGAGGGCGGTTACCGCCCGAAGGACCGCGTCCGCGAGGTGAGCCAGGCGCTGCGCGCCTACGCCGCGATGGCCACCTCCGCGGACAAGGGCGCCGTCCGCGACGTCTCCAAGCTCGGCTGACACCCCGCGACACTCCGAGGAGCCGTCCCGCCCGGTGGGACGGCTCCTCCGCGTTCGGGGGTCGTCGGGTGATAATCGGCCGTGTGACCGAGGACCCCACCCCCGCCCCCAAGCCCGCCGGCGCCCCCGAGCCGGAACCGATCCGCTGGTTCGGCACCAGCTGGGTCGGCCGCGGCACCGACTACCGGCTGCGCCGGGTCGTCGTGCCGATCGGCGCCCTGCTCGCGGCCGTGGCCGGGGCGTTCGTCCTGCGCTTCGCCGTCGAGGGCGTCCAGCTCTCCGACAACGGCGGCTTCGTCAACGGACTGCTGGTCGCCGCCGTGGCGATCTGCTCCTGCCTGGCCGGGCTGCGCAACTGGAAGCTGCTCAGCGAGGGCAAGGACCAGCTGACCGGCTGGATGGCCGAGGACAAGTCGCTCGGCGTGGTCTGGATCATCGGCGGGGTCGGCGCGCTGTTCGCCTACTTCCTGCGCGGCCTGGTCGAGGCGCCCGGCGAGGCCGTCAAGCGCGCCCGCTACGAGCGGGCCACCGCCCGGTACGGGCGGCGCCAGAGCGGCCGCAGCGGCCGGCCCGACGCGAAGGCGCCGGGCCGGGGCACGCGCAGGCGCTGAGTCGCCGCAGGGCGGTCAGCTGCGGCTGACCGTGCCGCACTCCCCGGAGTCCGTCAGGTCCTTGGAGCGGTCGTACGGGTCGGTGGTCGGCCCGGTCTGCTCCGGGCGCGGTCGGGCGAACTGCTCGAACTGCGGGTGGTAGTAGCCGTCGTAGACGTTGCAGGCGGAGTTTCCGGACTCCGACCGGCGCTTGCCGAAGTTGATCTTCTTCGGGCTGTTCTGGTACTTGCCCGGGTCGTAGAAGTGGAAGTCCTCGGTCCTGCGCACCACGGTGCGGGCGGTCCAGGTGTCCCCCGGGGCGTCGGCCACCGGCGTCACCAGCCCCACCGGCTTGGCCGTCCCGTCCTTGGGCGCCGGCGGGGCCGACTTCGGCGGGGCACTCGCCGTCGGGTGCTGGGCGAAGGCCCGCTGAGCGGCCTCCGGGCCCGGGCGCAGCGCGTAGACGTAGGTGAAGTCGGCGTGCACCACGACACCCCGCTCCCCGTCGCCCTCGACGCTGAGCAGGCCCTGCAGCTTGACCGTGTCGGTGACCTGGATCGCCTCGCGCGGATCGAAGCGGCTGAACGAGCCGAGGGGGTTGTCCTCCTTCGAGGGGTTTGCCAGCGCGGCCTCCAGGTCGTCCCTGGTCTCCCGCTCCAGCATCGCGAGCGCCGCGTCGGGCCGCCCGCCGGCGATCACCTTCGGGTCCAGGTTGGCGGCTGCCAGGTACCCCTTGACCAGCTTGACCTGGGCGGCGACCTGTTCGGCGCTGAACACCCCGATCGCGCCCGGGGCCTGTGGCGGGTCGAAGGCGTCCAGCGTGGTCGGCCAGCCCTCCGCGGGGGAGCCGGCCCACGGGTGGTCGACGGTCGGCTGCTGCTCGTCGGTCTTCGGCGGGGCGGTGGTCGGCCGGGCCGTCTCCGGGGCGACCGGTGCGGCGGACCGCGTGCCGCCGGGCCGGTCGGCGGAGTCGCCGAAGCGCGTGGAGTACCAGCTCCGCAGGCCGTCGATGTTGAGCGCGGCGAGCAGCACCGCGACGGTCAGCACCACGTACAGCGGCGTGCGCCACTCGGGCCGGCGGCGCGGGCGGGAGTTGCCCCAGGGGTCGACCGGCTTCGGCCTGCGGCCGAACCGCCGGCCCTTCTTCGGGCCGTCGTTCACCGACCGCCGGCCGCCCGGGTCGACCGGCGGGGTGTGCTGCCACCGGGCACTGAGCATCCGGGTGCGGCCCGACTGCTCCTTCACGGCGGCGCCGCGGACGAACTCCTCGTCCAGGACGAGGTCGGCGAACGGGTCCCTCCCGTCCGCTCCGGACGGGTCCGCCCCGTCCGGGGCCCGGTCCTCGGACGGGCGCGGTTCTGGATCTTCGGCTATCGGCATCGCGCCAGTATGCCGACGGGGTGTGACGATCCATTGATCGGGGGCACACCGTGTGATGAACACGTGTGGGATGTGCTCCGATCGGCCCTTTTTGTCCGGGCCGGACGGGCCGTCACCCCTTGCCGCGGGCCTGCTTCACCGAGCCGACCACGCCCGCGACGGCCAGCAGGAGGCCGGCCGGCAGCAGCGAGAGGAAGAACGCGCCGAACAGGCCGGCGTCCCCGAGGATCGTCTGCGCCAGCATGTTCAGCACCAGCAGCCCGCCCGCCGCCGGCAGTGCCGACTTCCACGGGTGCGCGTCCGCCCACCTGCGCAGCCGACGGTCGGCGGTGTCCCTGCGCAGTTGGCCGCCCACCGTGCCGACCAGGAAGAAGAAGAACAGCGCCCAGCCGGCCGGACCGGCCAGCATGCTCAGCGACCAGTCGCCGGTGATCGCGTCGATCCCCAGGGCGGTCGCCCCCACCACCGCACCGACTCCCGCGGCCGTCCGCCACGGGCCCAGCGTCGCGGCTGCGACGGCGGCCTGCCGGTTCTCACGTCGGGACATCTCTCCGTGTGCCATGCCTCCACGGTGCGCCTGCGCACAGCCCGAAGCCATAGGGGAGAACCCCGAGATTCTCCCTAGGGCCCGTCGTGCCCGACAGTGTGGCGCCCGGGGCCCTTCCGCAGGGTGGACGGTCCCGCTGCGGGCGGGGGAGCGGTGCGAGGATGGCGGCAGGAACGGATGCAAGGAGCGGGCATGGGCAGCGGCGCGACGCACGGGCAGAAGATCGCCTTCCTCGGGACGGGCAAGATCGGGGAGGCCCTCCTCTCCGGCCTGCTGCGGGCCGGGAAGGACCCGGCGGACGTCCTGGTGACCGCCCGCCGGCCGGAGCGGGCCGCCGAGCTGGCCGCGAAGTACGGCGTCGCCGTGGTGGGCAACCACGAGGCCGCCAAGCTCGCCGACACCCTGATCCTCGCGGTGAAGCCGCAGGACATGGGCACCCTGCTGGACGAACTGGCGCCGCACGTCGGCGCGGACCGCCTGGTGATCTCGGCCGCGGCGGGCATCCCCACCGCCTGGTTCGAGGCGCGGCTCGCGGCCGGTACCCCGGTGGTCCGGGTGATGCCCAACACGCCCGTCCTGGTGGACGAGGGCATGAGCGTGATCTCCGGCGGCTCGCACGCCACCGAGGCGCACCTGGAGCGGGCCGAGGAGATCTTCCGCTCGGTCGGCAAGGCGCTGCGGCTGCCCGAGTCCCAGCAGGACGCGGCGACCGCGCTCTCCGGGTCGGGCCCGGCGTACTTCTACTTCCTGGTCGAGGCGATGACGGACGCCGGCATCCTGCTCGGCCTGCCCCGGCACGTGGCGCACGACCTGATCGTGCAGTCGGCGATCGGCGCCTCGGTGATGCTGCGGGACTCCGGCGAGCACCCGGTGAAGCTGCGCGAGGCGGTCACCTCGCCGGCCGGCACCACCATCGCGGCCATCCGCGAGCTGGAGAACCACGGGGTGCGGGCCGCGCTGCTGGGCGCCCTGGAGGCGGCCCGGGACCGCTCGCGGGAGCTGGCCTCCGGCGGCAAGTAGGCCGCCCAGTAGGCTCGACCGCATGGCCTACGACCTGGTGATCTTCGACAACGACGGCGTGCTGGTGGACAGCGAGCCGCTCTCCAACCGGCTGCTCGCCGAGTACCTCACGGAACTCGGCTACCCGACCACGATCGAGGACTCCTACCGGGACTTCATGGGCACCGCGGCCCACCGGATCCACGACGTGATCGCCGAGCGGCACGACGGCGCGAAGCTGCCGGAGGGCTTCGACGAGCTGTTCCACGCCCGGGTGTTCGCCGCGTTCGGGGCCGAACTCACCGCCGTACGGGGCGCGGAGACGCTGCTGAAGGAGCTCGGGCAGCGCTCCGTGCCGTTCTGCCTGGCCTCCTCGGCGCACCACGAGTGGATCCGCACCGCCCTCGACGTCACCGGTCTGCGCGGCCACTTCACCGAGGAGCGGATCTTCAGCGCCCAGGACGTCGGCATCGGCAAGCCCGCACCCGACCTCTTCCTGCACGCCGCCCGCACCCTCGGCGTCGACCCGGCCCGCTGCCTGGTGCTGGAGGACAGCGTCAACGGCGTGCTGGCCGCCCGGGCCGCGGGGATGGACGTGTACGGCTACACCGCGCTCACCGACCCGGCGAGGCTGACGGCCGCGGGCGCCACCGGCCTGATCGGTGACCTCGCCGAGGCCCTCGCGCTGCTCGGCTAGGTCCGGCCGCCGCTTCCCGGTTGCGCACCCCCTCCCCAAAAGCCGCGCCACCCCCTACGCTCTCGCCAACATCGTCGTACCGGCCAGTAGCGGGGTGTGCGTGAGGATCGGGACAGCGCCGGGTACCGGGACACCACCACGGCTGCGGGCGGGCCGGGCCGCGCTCGCCGCGAGCTTCCTGCTCCAGGGCGTCACCTTCGCGCTGCTGGTCACCTGCATCCCCGAGATCCAGGACCGGTACGGGCTGAGCGACGCGCTGCTGCCGGTCTTCCTGGCCGCCGTGCCGATCCTGGCCGGGGTGGGGTCGATCGTCTCGGAGCAACTGGTGCGGCGGACCGGTGCGCGGGCGGTGCTGCGGGCCGTCCAGCCCGCCGTCTGCCTCAGCCTGGCCGGCGTGGGCTTCGGTCGCACGCTCTGGCAACTCGCCCTCGCGCTGGGTGCGTTCGGCCTGCTGGTCGGGGCGCTGGACGCCAGTATGAACATGCTCGGGGTCGGCCTGCAGCGCCGCTACGGCCGCTCGATCATGCTCGGCTTCCATGCGGCCTTCAGCCTCGGCGGCATCCTCGGCACGGTCGTCACCGGCCTCGGATCGCACTACCACCTCGGTCTGCCGGTGCTGTTCGGGACGGCCGCCGCGGTGATCGCCCCGCTCGCGGTGCTGGCCGGCACAAGGTTCGCCGGGCCGGCCGAACTCGGCGACGCCGTCCGGGAGGCCGCCGAGGCGGCGGCCCGGGCCGTCCCGTGGCGGCCGCTGCTGCCGCTCTGCCTGGCGATGGCCTTCGCGTACATCGCGGACGCCTCGGTCTCCAACTACAGCGTCAAGTACCTCACCGACGGCCTGGGCAGCCCCGAGGACGTCGCCAAGCTCTCGTACCTCGGCTACATGGTGGCGATGCTGCTCGGCCGCGCGCTGGGCGACCGCGCGGTGCAGCGCTGGGGCGCCGTCCCGGTGGTCCGCGGCGGCGCGGCGCTGGCCGCGCTGGGCTTCGCGATCGCCGCCGCCGCGCCCGCCGCCTGGGCCGGGATCGCCGGGTTCACCGTGCTGGGCTTCGGGATCTGCGCGATCATCCCGCAGGTCTTCGCGGCCGGCGGGCGACTCTTCCCGGCCGGCGCGGACGCCGCCGTGGCCCGGCTCAACCTCTTCAACTACGTGGGCTTCCTGATCGGTTCGCCGCTGGTGGGGGCGATCGCCGACGCGAGCTCGTACCGCTGGGCGCTGCTGGCCCCGATGCTCCTGGTGCTCGCCGTCCTCCCGTTGGCCGACCGCTTCGCCCCGGCCCCGGCGCTCGTCCCGGCGCGGGCCTGACGGCCGGGCCTCGCGAGGGGCTCGGCGCGGGCCTGGTGCTCAGGCTTCGCGGATCTCGTCCAGCGACTCCCGCATCAGGGCCTTCGCGCGGGTGAACCAGTCCGCCAGGACGGCGATCTCGTCCGGGGTGTAGTCGGCGAACAGGTGGCCGAGCCGCTCGTACATCGGGCCGTAGACCTGGAGGATGCGCGCCTGCGCGGAGTCCGCCATCACCACCCGCACCCGGCGCCGGTCGGACGGGTCGGCCTCGCGGCCGGCGTACCCGGCCTTCTCCAGCCGGTTGAGCACGCCCGTCACCGCGCCGGTGGTCAGCTGCGCCCGCTCGGCGAGGTCGCCGGCGGCGAGCGGCTCCCCGGCCATGGCCGCCTCGATGACGAAGCCGAGGCAGGTGAGGTCGGTGACGTTGAGCCCGAGCCGTGCGGCGATGTCCTGCTGTCCGAACTGGGCGAGCGCGATCATCCGGTCCATCGCGTACTGCGCCTGCTCGGCCGTCGCCTGCGGGCGCGGCTTGCCCTCCACGGGAAATCTCCTTAGCATCTAAGTTACTTAGCTCGTGAGATAAATCATCGGCGCAACCGCTCCCATCATGCGGTCGGCCGTCCGCCAACCCCATCACAACCGGGCCCCGATCACACCTGAGCCCCATCACACCAAAGAGGGAGACATGGGCGCACACGACGAGCACGACATGGGCCACACCGTCGCCGGCTGGACGGGTGCGGCGCTCGCGATCGCCGGCAGCGCCCTCGCCGGCGTGGCCTTCGCGGCGGGCTCGGCCGCCGCGCTCTGGGGCGGCCTCGCCGTCACCGGGTCGGGGGCGCTCGCCGCCTGGCTGCTGCACCTCGCGGGCTGGGGCAAGGCCACCGGGCCCCGCCCGGACGGCCGCCGGCACTGGCGCACCCGCGACACCGCCGCCCGGGGCGGCCACCCCGACTGCCTCGGCTGCCGTCTGGCGGGCCGTACCGGCACCGAGGCCACCCCCGCGGCCCGCCCGGCCGCCCGGCTCTCCCGGGGGTAGTGCCCGGGCCGCCGGGCCGCCCCCGGGGCGCGACCTGGCGGCCGTCGCGCCGCGCGCACGCACTACCGTGGACGCCATGCCCGAAGCCGAGCGTGACACCCCCTGCGGCCTGCACCTCTTCTGGGACGAGGCGGTCACCGCCTACGACTTTGGTCCCGGCCACCCGATGGACCCGGCCCGGCTGGCGCTCACCATGCGCCTGGTGGAGTCCCTCGGGCTGAACACCGGGCCGGGCGTCACCGTCCGGTCCGCGCCGGCCGCCGGCGACTCCACCCTGCACCTGGTGCACACCCGCGCGTACGTCCAGGCGGTGAAGCACGCCGCCGCCCACCCCGACGAGGTGGACCAGCGGCACGGGCTCGGCACCGACGACAACTGGGCCTTCCCCGCCGTGCACTCCGCCTCCGCGCTGATCGCCGGGCAGTCGGTCGCCGCCGCCGAGGCCGTCTGGCGCGGCGAGACCCCGCACGCCGTCAACTTCGCGGGCGGGCTGCACCACGCGATGCCCGGCCGGGCGTCCGGCTTCTGCATCTACAACGACCCCGCGCTCGCCATCGCCCGGCTGCTCGAACTCGGCGCCGAGCGGGTCGCCTACGTCGATGTGGACGTCCACCACGGCGACGGCGTCCAGCAGGCGTTCTGGGACGACCCCCGGGTGCTCACCGTCTCGCTGCACGAGCACCCCGCCACGCTCTTCCCGCAGACCGGCTGGGCCACCGAGACCGGGGGCCCGGCCGCGCCCGGCTCGGCCGCCAACCTGCCGCTGCCCGCCGGCACCGGCGACTCCGGCTGGTTGCGCGCCTTCCACGCCCTGGTGCCCGAACTGCTGGCCGCCTTCCGCCCGCAGGTCCTGGTCACCCAGCACGGCGCGGACACCCACCTGGAGGACCCGCTCGCCCACCTCGCCGTCACCGTGGACGCCCAGCGGCTGATCGCCGAGGAGTTGCACGCCCTGGCCCACGAGCACGCCGACGGCCGCTGGATCGCCCTGGGCGGCGGTGGCTACGCCGTCGTGGACGTCGTCCCGCGGACCTGGACCCACCTGGTCGCCACCGCCGCCGGGCGGCCCGTCGACCCGGCCACCGAGACGCCGCAGGACTGGCGCGCCGAGGTCTACCGGCGGACCCGCCGCCCGGCCCCGCTGCGGATGACCGACGGCGCCCGGCCGGTCTGGCGGGACTTCGACGCGGGATACGATCCGGCCGACCGCCTCGACCAGGCGATCCTGGCCGCCCGCCGCGCCGTCCTGCCGCACCACGGTCTGCTGCCCTGAATCCCGGCCCCCGGTCGTGGAGGCGCGCGGCGGTGCGCACGCCGACTGCTACAGATCGCCGAGTGACTACGTACTGCAACAGGACTATCTCTCACCGTACGAGGACTGGGCTTCCCCCTCTTCCCACTGGTACCACCCATAACTACTCTGGGGATACACGTGTGCCGGTGGAGTCACCGGAGGGGAAGCCGGTGCCTTGCACACGGGTAAGGGTCGGGTGATGGTCATGAGTTCCGGCGAACGCCCCCTGCAGGAAGTCGTCTTCCTGACCGTGGCCGAGGTGGCTGCGGTCATGCGGGTGTCCAAGATGACGGTGTACCGGTTGGTGCACAGCGGAGAACTGCCGGCCATCCGGGTCGGTCGGTCCTTCCGGGTGCCCCAGCAGGCGGTGCACGAGTACCTCAAGGAGTCCTACGTGCGGCTCGAAAGCGCGTAGGGCGAGCTGACGGGGGCGGGGTCCACAGCCGGTGGACCCCGCGCTCGTTCGCCGCGGATTTCCCGCGAGTTTCCCGGTCAGGGGAGCACGATTACGGCCCTGGCCGCGTGGACGGTAGGCTAGGCCCTCCGTCAGTCGTATGGACTCCGTCTCTCACGGACGGGAGTCTCAGTGAGCGAGGGTTGTTCCGTGGGCTCTGTCATCAAGAAGCGTCGCAAGCGTATGGCCAAGAAGAAGCACCGCAAGCTTCTGAAGCGGACCCGCGTGCAGCGTCGCAACAAGAAGTAAGCGCCCGCCGCGCAGCTGCGCGCCCGGCGCTTCCACCGCCCGTCCAGGCCCCCGTGGCCTGGGCGGGCGGTGTCGTTTCACGGCCCGATGTGGCGGCGCGGTACGGTGCACGCAGGGCCGCTTCAGGCCGAGGAATGGGGTGCAGCACTGTGGGCATGGTCGTGCTCGTCACCGGCGTGGCCCGCCACCTCGGTGCCCGGTTCGTCGCGGAGATCCGCCGCCTGCCCGGCGTCGACCTGGTGGTCGGCGTGGACGTGCAGCCGCCCCGGCACCCCGTCGAGGAGCCGGACGGGCCGGCCGCCCCCTACCGCTTCCAGCAGCTGGACCTGCGCCGCCCGGCGGTCGCCCGGGTGATCGCCGAGCACCGGGTCGACACCGTCGTCCACCTCGCCGTCAGCGCCACCGGACTGGGCTCCACGAACCGCTCCTCGGTCAAGGAGTCCAACGTCATCGGCACCATGCAGCTGCTCGGCGCCTGCCAGAAGGCACCCGGAGTGCGCCGGCTGGTGGTGAAGTCGACCACCGGCGTGTACGGCTCGGCGCCGCGCGACCCGGCCGTGTTCACCGAGCGGACCCAGCCCAAGAACCTGCCGGGCGGCGGCTTCGCCAAGGACGCGGTGGAGGTCGAGGGCTACGTCCGCGGCTTCGCCCGCCGCCGCCCCGACGTCGCGGTGACCGTGCTGCGGTTCGCCAACATCGTCGGCCCCGGCGCGGACACCCCGCTCGGCGAGTACTTCGCCCTGCCGGTGCTGCCCACCGTCCTCGGCTACGACCCCCGGCTGCAGTTCGCCCACGAGGACGACGTCGTCGCGGTGCTCTGCCGGGCGGCGCGGCCCCCGGAGCCGGACACCGTCAACACCGGCACCTTCAACGTGGCGGGGGAGGGCGTCCTGCTGCTCTCCCAGTGCGCCCGCCGGCTCGGCCGGCCGACCCTGCCGCTGCTGCTGCCCGCGATCAGCTGGATGGCGGCGCTGGCCCGGCAGACCAGGATGGTCGACTTCTCGCCCGAGCAGTTGCGGCTGCTGACCCACGGCCGGGTCGTGGACACCACCCGGCTGCGCGAGACCTTCGGGTACCGGCCGCGGTTCACCACCCCGGAGGCCTTCGCCGACTTCGCCGCCGCCCAGTCCGCCGGCCTGCTGCCGCCCGCGCGGCTCGCCGCCGTCACCGACGGGCTGGCCGCGCTGCTCGGGCCGGAGCACGCGCCGGCCGCCCGTTCGCACCCAAGCCGACCCAGGAGCTGAACCCGCGATGAGTGCCGCTGCCGAGAACGCGTCGGGCGAGGCCAAGGTCATCCCGATCGAGTCCGCGCCGAGCTGGAGCGAGCCCGACCGGCCCGCCGGCCTGGCCGACCAGCTCGCCGACGCCGTCGGCGGGGCGCTGACCGGGCGGCTCGGCCCGGCCGCCACCCGGCTGTTCGGCAAGGGCTGGGAGGGCCGTGCCGCCGAGGGCCTCGCCTTCCTGCGCCGCCGGATCACCGGCGACTACGAGGTGGACGAGTTCGGCTTCGACCGCGAACTCACCGACGAGGTGCTGCTCGCGCTGCTGCGTCCGCTCGCCGAGAAGTACTTCCGGGTCGAGGTGCGCGGGATCGAGAACATCCCCGCCGAGGGCGGCGCGCTGATCGTCGCCAACCACTCCGGGACGATCCCGCTGGACGCCCTGATGACCCAGGTCGCCATCCACGACCACCACCCGAGCCGACGGCACCTGCGGATGCTCGCCGCCGACCTGGTGTTCGTCCTGCCCGGCATCAACGAGCTGGCCCGCAAGGCCGGCCACACGCTGGCCTGCAACGAGGACGCCCAGGCGCTGCTGGAGCGCGGCGAGCTGGTCGGCGTCTGGCCGGAGGGCTTCAAGGGCATCGGCAAGCCCTTCTCCGAGCGCTACAAGCTGCAGCGGTTCGGGCGGGGCGGCTTCGTCTCCTCGGCCCTGCGGGCCCGGGTGCCGATCGTGCCGTGCTCGATCGTCGGGGCGGAGGAGACCTACCCGATGATCGGCAACTTCCGGACGCTGGCCCGGCTGCTGGGGCTGCCGTACGTGCCGGTCACGCCGACCTTCCCGTGGCTCGGGCCGCTCGGCGCGCTGCCGCTGCCGACCAAGTGGACCATCCAGTTCGGCGAGCCGATCGCCACCGACGGGCACCCGGTGGAGGCGGCGGACGACCCGATGCTGGTCTTCGACCTCGCCGACGAGGTGCGGGAGACCATCCAGCACACCCTCTACAAGCTGCTGGTGCAGCGGCGCTCGGTGTTCTTCTGAGGTCGTCCGACATTCGTCCGACTGCGGACGCACAGCGGCGCAGGGCCCGGGCGGATCCGCCCGGGCCCTGCGCGTGCGACCGTCCCGGCCGGCTCAGCCGCCGAGGATCCGCAGGCCGGGCAGCAGCCCGGGGATCAGCGGCGGCACCTCGACGCCCTGCGGTGCGGTGCCGGGAGCCGTACTCGGCGAGCCCGACGGCTGCGGGGCCGCCTGGTCCGGCGCGGGGTCCGCGCTGGGTGAGGGCTTCGGGCCGGTCAGCCCGCTGGTGAGGTTGTCGACCAGCCCGCCGACCGCGCCCGCCGCGTTGCTCGGCACGCTGCTGGGCGCGCCGCCGCTGCCGCCGGTGCCGGGCGTGCTCGCCCCGGCGGACGGCGCCCGCTCGGTGCTGCCGGCCTTGCCGCCGTTCGCGCTGCCCGCGCCGCCGCCCTGGGCCGGCCCGGCGCCCGGTGCGGCGTTGCCGCCGACGGCCGGGGTGTCGGCCGGTGAGGTGCCGTCGGCCGCGCCGCCCGCGCCGCCGCCCGCCCCGCCGCCGGCCGGTCCACCGCTCTTGGCGGGGGGCTGGGCCAGCCGCAGGGGCGCGACGTCCTCGCTTATGTCGTCGAACAGCTGGTCCACCAGGTGGGCCTGCGAGGTCAGCTGGACGGGCAGCCTGCTCTGCAGCTCGGTCCAGTGGCCGTCCTCGTCCTGGGCGAAACCGGCCAGGGCGCGCATCGGGTCCAGCGAGCCGTTGCTGCGGTAGACCGAGCGCAGCAGGTCGCGGCCCCTGAGGGCGTCGGCGTGCATGTCGTCGAGCGCCTTGCGGACCTGGTCGACGGTGCCCGGGCTGAGCGAGCCGGCCGCGTCCGTCCGGCCGACCAGGCTCTTCGCCTCGCCGAGCCGGGTGGCGGCGTTGTCCAGCAGCAGCGTGCCGCGCTCGCTGTCGGAGTCCGCGAGGTCCAGCCGGAGCCCTTCCAGGCCGCGCTTCATGCCGTACAGCGTGTCCCCGGGGAGGGCGCTGGCGCTGGCGGCGGCCGCGCCGGCGAGGCTGCCGACGGCGAGCCCGGCGACCAGGCCGCCGATCGCGAAACGGCGGCTCCAGCGGCCGCGCGGGGCGGTCCGGACCGCCCGGTGCCCGCGCTGGCGGGGCACCGCGGCGCCCGGTCCGCCGGCGAAGGCCTGCTCGAACGCGGCCATCAGCTGGGCGCGTTGGACCGTTCGGACCCCCTGGTCCAGCGCCGGTCCGGGCAGCGCGCCGAGTGCGCCGACCATGCCGACCAGCCCCGCCATCGCGGCCGAACCGGCGCCGGTGGAAGCGGTGTCGGCCGCTCCGTCACTGGCGGCGCCGCGTTCCTCTGCCTGGTGGGCCTCCAGCGCCTCGGCGAAGGCCTTCGCCCGCCGGTGCTCCAGCACGTTTGCCGTCACGGGCCACACCTCCCTTCGTCGTTGTCGACACCCCGGCCTGCCGGACGGTTGCCTCGGCGGGCCAAAGCCACTCCATCGGGTGAGAGGTCGCAATTCGACTTGACCGTACGCCTGGTGGAGGCTTGCACGCTGGCCAACGAGTGGTGCGGGCGGTCGGTTACGCACGGCTGATCATCGGATCGACCGTTCACCCGGACGTGTCGGACCGCCTCCGTCGGTGACGGTCCACCGGATATCTCGCCGGCGCCGTCCGCACCGCCGCCCCCGGTCACCGGGCCGCTCATCGCGCGTCGGGCGGCAGCAGGCGGGCCAGGGTCCGCACCGCGCGGTACTGGAGGGTCTTGATGGCGCCCTCGTTCTTGCCCATGATCCGGGCCGTCTCGGCCACCGAGAGCCCCTGCAGGAAGCGGAGCGTGACGCACTCCTGCTGCTGCGGGTTGAGCCGGCGCACCGCGTCCAGCAGGGCCGCGTTGGAGAGCGACTCCAGCACCGAGTCCTCCGGGCTGCGTTCGCACTCGTTGGAGTCGAGCATCTCCCCGGTGGTGACCTCCAGGCGGAAGCGGCTGGACTTGAAGTGGTCGGCCACCAGGTTGCGGGCGATGGTCACCAGCCAGGCGCCGAAGTCGCGGCCCTGCCAGGTGAACGTGCCGATCCGGCGCAGCGCCCGCAGGAAGGTCTCGCTGGTGAGGTCCTCGGCGGTGGCCCGGCTGCCCACCCGGTAGTAGATGTAGCGGTAGACCGTGTCCGCGTAGTGGTCGTAGAGGCTGCCGAAGGCGTCGCTCTCGCCGGCCTGGGCCCGCTCGACCAGCTCCATGATCGGGTTGTGCTCGGTCTCGAAGCCGGGGGCCGGGGCCGTCCGCGCCCGGCTGCGCCCGCTGCTGCCGGCGGCTCCGGTGCGCCCGCGCGAGCCCGTTCCGGCGGAGCCGGCCGCGGTGGTGCGCAGGGCCAGGCCGGCCGGCTGTGCCTGTTGGTGGCCGAACGGGGCCCCGACGGGCACCAGTTGGGGCGAGGTGACGAGTTGGCTGCGGAGCAGGGTGCGCAACAGCTCCAGGCCGGTGGAGATCTGGCGGGCCGAGGCCGGGCGGCCGCGCAGGCTGGTGCGGGAGCGCAGGGGGGCGGGCGACGGGCGGGAGGGTGCAGGCGCGTCGTTCCGGACGGGTGGGTACACGGGACTCCCAGAGGCAGAACTGTGGACGGATCACCTCCGCCTGCGCGGAGAGCACACCCGCACCGCCCGTTCGAGCGGGGCGCGTGGGGACGTGCATCCAGGAGAGAATAACGCTTTGTGCAATGACAGCTACACCGTGTGGTCGAAGTGGTCGTTTGGGATCCACATGACGTGCATATTCGGCTGACACTGACCGAACGTGTCATCGTTCATCCGGCTCAACGTGATCGAACGGGTGCACTGGGTGACCAATTCGGCGGTCAGGCGGCCGGTTTCCCCGGGGTTGGCCTCGGTAACCCCTGACTTTCCCCGTCTGACGAACGATCAGAACCGGTCACTGGGTGACAGGTTCGTTCAGATGCTCCGGACTCTCCGTCGGGGGAGGGGAGTTAGCCCGTACGGGCGCCCTGTTCGGTGTACGGATTGACGGCCGGTCACCCGCTCAGGGGGCGCCGACCCGGGTGTGGCGCCGGGCGTGGCCTCAGGCGCGGTGGCGGCGGTGCAGGGCGATCCCGGCGGCCGTCGCCCCGGCGGCCACGCCGAGCGCGGCGGCGGCCGGCAGGCCCACCCGGGCCGCCTTCCGCCCGGTCCGGAAGTCCCGGACCCGCCAGCCCTGGGCCCGCGCGTGCCGGCGCAGCGCGCCGTCCGGGTTCACCACGTACGGGTGGCCGACCAGCGAGAGCATCGGGATGTCGTTGGCCGAGTCGCTGTACGCGGCGCAGCGGTCCAGGTCGAGCCGCTCGCGTCGGGCCAGCGAGCGGACGGCGGCCGCCTTGGCGGGCCCGTGCAGCAGTTCGCCGACCAGCCGGCCGGTGTACAGGCCGCCCCGGGCCTCGGCGACGGTGCCGAGCGCGCCGGTCATGCCGAGCCGCCGGGCGATGATCCGGGCCACCTCCAGCGGGGCGGCGGTGACGAGCCAGACCCGCTGGCCGGCGTCCAGGTGCATCTGGACCAGGGCGCGGGTGCCGGGCCAGATCTTGTCGGCGATGACCTCCTCGAAGACCTCCTCGCAGATGGCCTCCAGATCGGCGGTGCACTTGCCGGCGACCAGGCCGAGCGCGGTGTGCTGGGCGTCGGCCATGTGCTCCGGGTCCTCGGCGCCGTGCAGCCGGAACCAGGCCTGCTGCCAGGCGAACCGGGCGATGTCGCGGCGGGTGAGGAAGCCGCGGCGGTAGAGGCCGACCCCGAGGTAGAAGATCGCGGCGCCGCGCAGGATGGTGTTGTCGCAGTCGAAGAAGGCGGCGGCGCGCGGATCGTCCCGCTCGGGGGTGTGGTTCTCGGCGGGCGCCTTGGGGGCCTTCGCGGCCCGGTCGGGCGCGGTGGCCGTCGGGGCCTGCTCGCCGGCGGCGGCCTGCTCGCCCGCGGCCCCCGGGTCGGTCGAGGTGTCCGGCGCGGCCCGCAGGGCGGCCTCCGCGGCCTCGGCCGCAGCCTCGCCGGCCAGGGCGCTCCGCTCGGCGGTGGAACGTCTTGACTGGGTGAGCCTTCGGAGCACGGCCATGCCACCGAGCATAGCCAGCCGGGCCGGGAGGGGCCGTGACGGCGGCGTGCCCACGGGGTGAACAGCGACCGCCCCGGATGACGGCCCGGCGGTGCCGGGGCCGGCGGGCGCGCCGTCCGGCCGCCGGGACGGACGGGTGTGAGGCGGGCGCACAATGGCCGGGTGAGCCCACTGCTGCGACGTGACAAGAACCAGAGCCCGAAGCCGGCCGACCGCACCGTGACCCTGGTCGGCAAGCCGGGCTGCCACCTCTGCGACGACGCCCGGGAGGTGATCGTCCGGGTGACCGGCGAGCTGGGCGCGACCTTCGAGGAGAAGGACATCACGCAGGACGAGGAGCTGTACCGCACCTACTGGGAGCAGATTCCGGTCACCCTGATCGACGGCCGACAGCACGACTTCTGGCGGGTCGACGAGCGTCGCCTGCGGGCCGCCCTCGGGGCCTGAGGCCAGCGTTCTTCGCCCGCTCGCCTCCGGGGCGCTCGACCCGGTGCCGACGGTCGGCGCTCCGTCGCTCTCCCCCAGCCTCCGGCCGGGGGTGCCCCCGACGTCGCTCCGTCGCTTGTCCTCCTTGCCCGGCATCGGGCAGGAGGGGCCCACCCTTTCGGCACCGGCGCGGCCCTTCGGCTCGGGGCGGGCCCGGGCCGCGCGCCCCGGCCCGCCGCCCCCGTCGACCGGCGGGGGCGGTTCGCCGAATCGTTGTGAAGAATCCCGGGCCGGGCCTGGGAGCGGCGCCGTTGGTCGGCTTACGATCGAACTCGTTTGCGCCCATGGGGGGCTGAGCACGCGAGGAGTGCCGCCATGCTTCCCGGCCCGCCCCCAGGGATGCCCGCCGCCGTGCCGGCGGCCGGGGGCTTCGCGGTGGTGGACGTGGAGACGACCGGCCGCAGCCCGTGGCGGCACCGGGTGGTCGAGGTCGCCGTCGTGCTGCTGGACGAGCGGCTCCGGCCCGAGGCCGAGTTCTGCACCCTGCTGGATCCGGCGGGCCCGGTCGGCCCCACCCATGTGCACCGGATAGCCCAGGCCGACGTCGAGGGCGCCCCCCGGTTCCGCGAGATCGCGCCGCGGCTGCTGGAGCTGCTGGCCGGACGGGTGCTGGTCGGCCACCACGTCACCTGTGACCACGCCTTCCTCGATCGCGAGTTCGCCCGGATCGGAGTGGTCCTGCCGTCCGTCCCGCTGCTCTGCACGATGCGGCTGGCGCGGGCGCACCTCTCGGAGGCGGGCGGTTTCGGCCTGGCGGCCTGTGCGGAGGCGGCCGGGCTCGGCCGGTTCCCCGCCCACACCGCGCTGGGGGACGCCCGGGCCACCGCCGGGCTGCTCCGGCACTGCCTGGGGGCGCCGTCCTGCCCGCCCGACGACTGGGCGGCGCCGCTGCGCGAGGCGGCCCGGGTGCCGTGGCCGAGGCTGGGCCGGGCCCGCTCGCACGCGTCCGGGGCGGCCGTCCCGCTGCTCCCCCGGGAGCCGCTGTACGGTCCGCGGTCACCCGGCGCACAGCCCCCGGGCGTGGTGCCGTCGGGGACCGGTGCTATGGACTCGTCGGCGTGATGCGCATCACTGTGCGGGGACAAAACGGACACCATCTTTGTGCACACGTTCACAAACGCATAGCCTGGCTGCCAAAGCCCAGCTTCACCCACAGGAGCACCGTGGCAATCGGCCGATCACCACAGAGCAGTTCGCAGACGCCCGACCAGGGCGCCGCGCGCCGACCCTCGCGTGCCCGGGGCATCCCGGAGGCGACCGTCGCCCGCCTTCCCCTCTACCTGCGGGCACTCACCGCGCTCTCCGAGCGTTCCGTGCCGACCGTCTCCTCGGAGGAGCTGGCGGCCGCCGCCGGCGTGAACTCCGCGAAGCTGCGCAAGGACTTCTCCTACCTGGGCTCGTACGGGACCCGCGGCGTCGGCTACGACGTCGAGTACCTCGTCTACCAGATCTCCCGCGAGCTGGGCCTGACCCAGGACTGGCCCGTCGTCATCGTCGGCATCGGGAACCTCGGCCACGCCCTCGCCAACTACGGCGGCTTCGCCTCCCGGGGATTCCGGGTGGCGGCCCTGCTGGACGCCGACCCGGCCGTGGTCGGCAGCAGTGCGGCCGGCCTCCCGGTGCGCCACATGGACGAACTGGAGTCCATCGTGGAGAACCAGCACGTCTCCATCGGTGTCATCACCACCCCGCCCGGCGCCGCCCAGCAGGTCTGCGACCGCCTGGTCGAGGCCGGCGTCACCAGCATCCTGAACTTCGCCCCGACGGTGCTCACCGTCCCGGACGGCGTGGACGTGCGCAAGGTGGACCTCTCCATCGAGCTGCAGATCCTGGCCTTCCACGAGCAGCGCAAGGCGGGCGAGGAGCCGGACCGCACCGAGTCGGTGCTGGACCGCGCCCCGGGCCCGGTCCGCGCGGCCGCGGCCAAGCTGCGCCGCGCCGCCGCCGGCGGCAGCGGCAAGGCCCGTCCGGCCACCGAGCCGGCCAAGGACGGCGAGGCGCCGGCCAAGACCAAGCCCGGCAAGGCCGGCGGCGAGGGCGAGCTCTCCGCGGTGATGCCGGCGTGAGCGGGCGAACCATCGGGAAGGCGCGCGTGGAGCGAAGCGGACGTACGGCGCAGCGGGCCGGGCGCACGAGGTCCGGGATCCGTGGCACCTGGGGGCGGGCATGAGCCTTCTCGTCGTAGGACTGAGCCATCGCACCGCCCCGGTCGGCGTGCTGGAGCGCGCCGCCCTGACCGGTGACGTGCCGACCCGGCTGCTGCACGACGCGGCGGCCACCGCGACCGTCGCCGAGGCCGCGCTGCTGAACACCTGCAACCGGATCGAGCTGTACGCGGACGTGGACAAGTTCCACGCCGGCGTCGCCGAGCTGTCGCTGCTGCTGGCCCACCACAGCGGGGTGGACCTGGAGGAGCTGACCTCCCACCTCTACGTCCACTACGAGGACCGCGCGGTCCACCACCTCTTCTCGGTGGCCTGCGGCCTGGACTCGATGGTGGTCGGCGAGGGGCAGATCCTCGGCCAGCTGCGCGACGCGCTGGCCAGGGCCCAGGAGGAGCACACCGCCGGGCGCGGCCTGAACGAGCTGTTCCAGCAGGCCCTGCGGGTCGGCAAGCGGGCGCACAGCGAGACCGGCATCGACAAGGCCGGCCAGTCGCTGGTGACCTTCGGCCTGGAGCAGGTCGCGGCCGGCGCGGGCGAGATCGCGGGCAAGCGCGCCCTGGTGGTCGGCGCCGGCTCGATGAGCTCGCTGGCCGCCGCCACGCTGGTCCGCTCCGGCGTCACCGATCTGCTGGTCGCCAACCGGACGCCCGAGCGCGCCGAGCGCCTGGTCGAGATCCTCGGCGCCGACGTGGCCCGGACGCTCGACCTGGCCAAGGTGCCCGAGGCGCTGGCCGACGTCGACCTGGTGATCTCCTGCACCGGCGCGGCCGGCGTGGTGATCAGGGCCGAGGACGTCGCGGCCGCGGTCGCCGCACGGGCCGGCGCGACCCCGCTGGCGCTGCTCGACCTGGCCATGCCGCGCGACGTCGACCACGCCGTGCACGAGCTGCCCGGCGCACTCCTGGTCGACCTGGAGAGCCTCTCGCACGCCCACGCCGCCACCCCCGGCGCCGGGGACGTCGACGCCGTGTCCGGCATCGTCGCCGACGAGGTCACCGCCTTCGCGGCCGCCCAGCGGGCCGCCCGGATCGCCCCGACCGTGGTGGCGCTGCGGGCGATGGCCTCCGACGTGGTCGCCGCCGAGCTGGGCCGCCTCGACTCGCGGCTGCCCGCCCTGGACGAGCGCTCCCGCGCCGAGATCACCCAGACCGTCCGCCGTGTCGTCGACAAGCTGCTGCACGCCCCGACCGTGCGGGTGAAGCAGCTTGCCGCCGAGCCGGGCGGCGCCTCCTACGCGGACGCGCTGCGCGAGCTGTTCGACCTTGACCCGGCGGCCGTGCACGCGGTCTCGGGCACCCCGATCGGCACCCAGCAGCCTTCGGGCGGGGGCGCCAGATGAACCGTCAGCCATCCCACGAGTACCACCGGGACGATCACCTCATGAATGGTCAACCGCTCACCGACCAGGCCCCGGCCGCCACCGCAGCACTGCGGCTCGGCACCCGGCGCAGCGCGCTCGCCATGGCCCAGTCGGGCATGGTCGCCCGCGAGGTGACCAGGGTCACCGGGCGCCCCGTCGAGCTGGTGGAGATCACCACCTACGGCGACACCTCCAAGGAGGCGCTGGCGCAGATCGGCGGCACCGGCGTGTTCGTCTCCGCCCTGCGCGACGCGCTGCTGGAGCGCCGGATCGACTTCGCCGTGCACTCGCTGAAGGACCTGCCCACCGCCGAGCCCGAGGGCCTGGTGCTGGCCGCCGTCCCCGCGCGCGAGGACGTCCGCGACGCCCTGGTGGCGCGCGAGGGCCTCGCCCTGGGCGAGCTGGTGGAGAAGCTGGCCGGCGCCGGGCGCGCCGCCCGGATCGGCACCGGCTCCCCGCGCCGGATGGCCCAGCTCAACGCCTGGGCCCGCGGCCGAGGGGCCCAGATCGAGACGGTCGCGATCCGCGGCAACGTGGACACCCGGATCGGCTTCGTGTCCTCCGGTGAGCTGGACGCGGTGGTGCTGGCCACCGCCGGTCTGAACCGGCTCGGCCGCGCCGCCGAGATCACCGAGCACCTCGACCCCGAGCTGATGGTCCCGGCCCCCGGCCAGGGTGCGCTCGCCATCGAGTGCACCACCGCCGACGCCGAGCTGGCCGCCGCGCTGTCGGCCCTCGACCACGCCCCCACCCGGGTCGCGGTGGCCGCCGAGCGTGCCCTGCTCGCCACCCTGGAGGCCGGCTGCTCCGCACCGGTCGCCGCGCTGGCCACCTGGGGCCACGAGTACGAACTGCAGCTGGAGGGCGTGGTCGGCACGGTCGACGGCGCCACCCTGCTGAAGATGTCCGCCAACGGTCCGATCGTCCTCGACGAGACCGCCGAGCAGCAGGCGGCGGCCCTCGGCCGCGCCCTGGCCGCCCGGCTGCTCGACGCGGGCGCGGCCGCCCTGATGGGGGAGCGAGCCCGATGAGCCCCACCGCCGCCACCGAGACGCCGTTCCCGGCCGACAGCCCCTTCCCGGGCGGGACGCCCGCCGCGGGCCGGTGCACCTTCCTGGGCGCGGGCCCCGGGGACCCGGGCCTGCTGACCCTGCGCGCCGTCGAGGTGCTGGCCTCGGCCGACATCCTGGTCGCCGACCCGCTCACCGCCGCCGCCGTGCGCAGCCACTGTCCGGCCGGTGTGCAGGTGCACACCCCGGGCGCCGAGGGCCCCGAGTTCGACCTGGCCGAGCTGGTCGCCGAGGCGGTCCGCTCGGGCAAGCACGTGGTCCGCACCGTCGACGGCGACCCCGGCCTGGACGGCTGCGCCGCCGAGGAGATGCTCGGCTGCGCGGGCCACGGCATCCACTTCGAGGTGATCCCCGGCGTCGCCCAGTCGGTCGGCGTCCCGGCCTACGCGGGTGTCCCGCTGCGCGGCGTGGGCGGCACCGACGTCCGGTTCGTGGACGGCGCGGCCCTGCTCGCCGGCAGTCCGGTGGACCTGGGCGCGCCGGAGACCACCCTGGTGGTGCGCACCACCCTGGGCCAGCTGCCGGCCACCGCCAACGCGCTGGTCTCCAACGGCCGCAAGCCGGAGTCGGCGCTCAGCGCGACGCTCTCCGGCACCACCACCCGCCAGCGCACCTTCACCGCCACCCTGGCCACCATCGCGGCCGACCTCAAGGTGGCCCGGGTGCTGCCCTCGCCGGTCTCCGCCCCGGTGGACCCGGCGACCTCGGTGATAGCCGTGGTGGGGGAGCAGGTCGCGCACCGCGCCTCGCACTCGTGGTTCGAGACCAAGCCGCTGTTCGGCTGGAACGTGCTGGTGCCGCGCACCAAGGAGCAGGCCACCGGCCTCTCCGAGCAGCTGCGCTCGTACGGCGCGGTGCCGCAGGAGGTGCCGACCATCGCGGTCGAGCCGCCGCGCACCCCGCAGCAGATGGAGCGGGCGATCAAGGGCCTGGTCACCGGCCGCTACGAGTGGATCGCCTTCACCTCGGTGAACGCGGTGCGCGCCGTCCGCGAGAAGTTCGAGGAGTACGGCCTGGACGCCCGGGCGTTCGCCGGGATCAAGGTCGCGGCGGTCGGCGAGACCACCGCGCAGGCGCTGGTGGACTTCGGCGTGAAGCCGGACCTCGTACCGTCCGGCGAGCAGTCCGCCGCCGGGCTGCTGGAGGACTGGCCGCCGTACGACCCGGTGTTCGACCCGATCGACCGGGTGCTGCTGCCGCGCGCCGACATCGCCACCGAGACCCTGGTGGCCGGCCTGGTCGAGCTGGGCTGGGAGGTCGACGACGTGACGGCGTACCGGACGGTGCGCGCCTCGCCGCCGCCGGCCGAGACCCGCGAGGCGATCAAGGGCGGCGGCTTCGACGCCGTGCTGTTCACCTCGTCCTCGACCGTGCGGAACCTGGTGGGCATCGCCGGCAAGCCGCACAACGTGACGGTCATCGCCTGCATCGGCCCGGCCACCGCCAAGACCGCCGAGGAGCACGGCCTGCGGGTCGACGTGATGGCCCCGGCGCCGTCGGCGGCCGCGCTGGCCCAGGCCCTGGCAGACTTCGGGGCCAGGCGCCGCGACACCGCGACGGCGGCGGGCGAGCCGGTCTACCGGCCCAGCGAGCGCCGTCCCGGCTCGCGCCGCAAGGCCCGCTGAGGCCTGTCGCCCGAGTAACCCGAGGCCGGGGTCGGCGCACCGTCGCCCCCGGCGCTGGACAACCGTTCGGAGAGAGAAGCCGTGTCCGCTGAATTCCCGTACGTTCGCCCCCGCCGGCTGCGCTCGACCCCGGCGATGCGCCGGCTGGTCGCGGAGACCCGGCTGCACCCGGCGGAGCTGATCCTGCCGCTGTTCGTCCGCGAGGGCGTCCGCGAGCCGGTCCCGGTGACGTCGATGCCGGGCGTGGTCCAGCACACCCGTGACACGCTGCGCAAGGCCGCGGTCGAGGCCGCCGAGGCGGGCCTGGGCGGGGTCATGCTGTTCGGCGTGCCCGAGGTGCAGGACGCGGTCGGCAGCGAGGGCACCAACCCGGACGGCATCCTGCAGCAGGCGATCCGGGACGTGGTCTCCGAGGTCGGCGACTCCCTGGTGGTCATGTCCGACCTCTGCCTGGACGAGTACACCGACCACGGTCACTGCGGCGTCCTGGCCGCCGACGGCAGCGTGGACAACGACGCGACGCTGGAGCGCTACGCCGAGATGGCCCGGGTGCAGGCGGACGCCGGCGTCCACCTGGTCGGCCCGTCCGGGATGATGGACGGTCAGATCGCGGTGGTCCGCCGGGCCCTGGACGAGGCCGGGCACCAGGACACCGGCATCCTCGCCTACACGGCCAAGTACGCCTCGGCGTTCTACGGCCCGTTCCGGGAGGCGGTCGGCTCCTCGCTGAAGGGCGACCGCAAGAGCTACCAGCAGGACCCGGCCAACGCCCGCGAGGCGCTGCGCGAGCTGGAGCTGGACGTCGCCGAGGGCGCCGACCTGGTGATGGTCAAGCCCGCGATGGCCTACCTGGACATCCTGCGCCAGGTGGCCGACGCCTCGCCGGTGCCGGTCGCCGCCTACCAGGTCTCCGGCGAGTACGCGATGGTCGAGGCCGCCGCCGCCAACGGCTGGATCGACCGGGAGCGGATGATCCTGGAGACGCTGACCTCGATCCGCCGGGCCGGTGCCGAGCAGATCCTCACCTACTGGGCGGTCGAGGTCGCCGCGATGCTCAAGTAGGAGAGTAGGTACGGCGACGGAGGCCGGACCCCGGGCGGGGTCCGGCCTC
>NZ_JBHVWC010000038.1:0-17671 GCF_042882445.1 Kitasatospora sp. NPDC058218
ACCCGCGCCGGGCACCCGCCCGCCGCCGCAGGGCGAGGCCCGCACCCACCAGCGCGGTGGCGCCCAGGGCCGCGGCCGCCGTGACGGCGGGCAGCGCGCTGCCGCCACCCGCCGCGGCCGTCTCCCGCCCGGTGGCGTCCGGCTGGTAGCCGCCGCCCTTGCCGGCCCGGTCGTACGCCGAGCCGGGCAGCTTGTCCCCGTACCGCTGGTGGACCAGCCGCTGGTACGCGGCCAGGCTCACCCCGGCCTCGCCCACCGAGCGCCGCGCCTCGTCGTCCAGCGGCAGCACCCGGCCGTCCCGCAGCACGTACCAGGCGTTGAGCTGCGGCTCGCGGAAGGCCGTCCCGCCGCCACCGCCCGCCGCCCGGGCCGCGTAGTCGGTCTCGTCACCGCCGGAGGCGATGTTGACCACCCGCCAGCTCCCGCCCTGGTTCACCGTCCAGACCGAGGCCACCTGGCCGTCCGCCGAGACGGCCTTGCTGGCGGTGTACTCGGCCTTCGCCACCGGTGCTCCCGGGGAGCCGGCCACGAAGTCCGCGTCCAGGGTGTAGACGGGCACGGTGTCGCCCGCCAGCCTCGGCGCGGCCGCGCTCGCCGCCCGTGCCTCCTCGGCCGCGCCGATGGTGAGCTGCTGGGTCGGCGGAACGCCCTTGCGGGCGAAGAAGTGGCCCAACCGGTCCAGGACGGCCGGGTCCTGGACGGCGCCGCGGGCCTGCGCGAGGTCGGCCGCGGCGACCGGCGCGGGGGTGCCGGCCGGGGTGTCCGCCTGGGCGGCCGGGGTGACGGCCAGGCCGAGGCCGGCGGCGAGCAGGACGGCGACGGCCGCGTTACGGATGCTGGTCATGGTCGCCCCTCACGCGCCGATCCGGTACAGGGAGTGGGTCCAGGAGAACGTGCCGTTGGACACGTAGTAGTCGTAGTCCGCCCAGTTGTAGCGGGTGTTGGAGGGCCACGGGTCGCCCCAGTACACCCAGTTGCTACCGGTGTCGTAGCCGTAGACCACGTGCATGTGGCCACCGCCGGAGCTCCACTGGATCCGGGTCTCGATCGGCCGGTTGGCGTTCACCTCGGTCTGCACCGTGCTGTAGCGCAGGTACCCGGTGACGTACGAGCCGGGGTTGATGCCGACCCAGCTCAGGCCGTTCTGCACATCGCCCAGCGTGGCCTGGCTGTTGGGGCAGCTGGAGCTGGTCGAGCGGCCGAACGCGGCGTTGCAGAACTGGTTCTGGCTGTAGCTGTAGCCGAACCAGGTGGCGATGGTGTTGCCGCTCGCCGCCCAGCACCAGTTGGACTGCTGTTGCTGCTGCATGGTGATGTTGAGCTTCTTGAAGGTGCCGGCCAGATCGGCCGTGCTGCCCGGCGCCGCGGCCGGACGGACCTGGGCGGACGCACCGGTGGGGGCCGGCGCGGCCGAGGCCGGGGTGGTGGCCGCGACGCTGAGCGCCGGGCCGAGCACGCCCAGCGCGAGCGCCCCGACGGCGCGGCGCAGACGTATCCGTGGAACTGGCATGGGGGAGTTTCTCCTTGCACGGCAGGGGAGTGGGGGTTCCTGCTGGGTGCGGTCCGGATCGCGCCACTGAGCATCGCGCCGTTGACAGATGCTGGTCAACGGCCTTCACACCCCGCGGAACGCGGTGTGAACGACCCGGCCCAGGTGTGAACGCCACCCCGGAAACGCCCGCGCGGCACGCCCCGACCGGTGACAAACCGCCTTCCACATGTGAATATTCACGACCAACCGGTGTCCGCACTGCCCGCCCACCGAGGAGGCCGCCATGCAGCGGAGCGACCAGGCCGACCTCGCCACCGCCCTGCGCACCGGCCCTTTCCACGTGGCCCTGCGCACCGCCATCGCCACCCGCGGCCTCGCCCTGCACCGCATCCGCCGACACCTCGCCCTGCGCGGCGTCCAGGTCGGCGTCACCAGCCTCAGCTACTGGCAACAGGGCCGCCGCCGGCCCGACCGGCCCGAGTCGCTGCGCGCGGTCCAGGCCCTGGAGGAGGTCCTGGAACTCCCCGAGCACTCCCTCACCCGGCTGCTCGGCCCCCGCCGGGCCACCCCCGCCGACCCGGCCGGCCCGCCCGTGCGCCCCTACCGGGACCTCATCTCCCCGGCCGCCGCCGTCGACGACCTGCTCGCCGCCCTCGCGAGCCCGCGCGACACCGGGCTGCACACCATCACCCACATCGAGCGGATCCGGATCGGCGCCGACCGCCAACTGCTGCGTCGCGACTCCCAGCACGCGCTGCGCGCCCACCGCGACGGCATCGACCGCTACCTGGCCCTCTACCAGGGGGATCCGGGCTGCGACATCTCCCGGGTCGGCGTACGCGCCGAGGAGAACTGCCGCCCCGGCCGGATCCGCCGCGACCAGGCCCACGACCTGCTGGTCGCCGAACTCCTGCTCGACCGCCGGCTCCGGGCCGGCGACACCCACCTGCTCGGCTACGGCTTCGACGACAGCCCGTCACCCACACCCGGCTGCGAGTACGTCCGCGGCTTCAACTCCGGCGCCGGCCAGTACGTCCTCCAGGTCACCTTCCACCCCGACGCCCTGCCCGTCCGCTGCCATCGCTTCGCCCTCCGCTCCCCCGGCGAAAGGCCCTACGAGACCGAGGAGTTGACCCTCGACGGCCACCACTGCGTGCACCTGGTGGCGACGGCCCTGCAGCCCTGCCTGCTCGGCGTCCGGTGGGACTGGGAGTGACGGGCCCGGACGCGGGCGGGCCCTACCGCTCCGCAGCGCCCAGCCGCTCGGCCAGCACCGCCGGATCGGTGGTCGGCGCGTCGCAGGCGAAGTGCCGGCAGACGTACGCGGCGGGCGCGCCGTCCACCAGCGGCCGGTCCGCCAGCAGCGGCACCTCGGCGCCGTCCGGCCGAGCGCCCGACGCTCCGGCCGAGCCGCCGTCCGCCGCCCGGGCCCCGGCCGCCGCGGGCTCGCCGACCGCGACCACCGCACCGGGCGCGGTGCCCAGCAGTGCCGCCCGGTGCAGCGCGGCCGTCGCCGGATCCCCCGCCGGGCCGACCACGGCGACCTCGCGCGGGCCGTCCACCAGCGCCTCGGCCACGGCCAGGCCCCAGCCGATGAACCGCGGCGCCCGGGTGGCCAGCGCCCCGACGATGCCGAGCGCCCGCTCGGCGGCCGTGCGGTGGCGCGCCGACCCGGTGTACGCGGCGTAGGTGAGCAGCGCACCCGCGGCGGCCGTCCAGCCGGACGGGGTCGCGTTGTCGGTCGGGTCCTGCGGGCGCCGGATCAGCTCCTCGGCGTCGTCGGCGGTGTCGTAGAGCGCGCCGGACGCCTCGTCGGCGAAGTGCTTCAGCACGGTGTCCAGCAGCCCGCCGGCCAGTTGCAGCCACTCCGCCGCGCCGGTCACCGCGTACAGCGCGAGGAAGCCCTCGGCGGTGTCCGCGTAGTCCTCCAGGACGCCCGCATTGGCACCGGCCCGGCCGTCCCGGGAGGTGCGCAGCAGCCGGCCGTCGGGCGTGAGGTGGACGGCGAGCAGCAGGTCGGCGGCGCGTTCGGCGGCCTCGACCAGGTCGGGCCGCTCCAGCAGCGCACCGGTCTCGGCGAGCGCGGCGATGGCCAGCCCGTTCCAGGCGGCGACCACCTTGTCGTCCCGGGCGGGCGCCGGCCGCTCGGCCCGCGCGGCGAAGAGCCCGGCCCGGACGCGCTCGGCCGTCTCGGCGTCCTGCGGGTCGGAGAGCAGTTGCAGCACCGAGGAGCCGTGCTCGAACGTCCCGGCCGGGGTCACCTCGTAGAGCTCCGCCGCGAAGGCGGCGTCCGCCTCCCCCAGCACCTCGGCCAACTGCCCCGGCGTCCACGCGTAGTACGCCCCCTCGACCGAGGCACCGCTCGCCCGGTCCAGGCTGTCCGCGTCCAGTGCCGAGGCGAACGCCCCCTCGGGGGTGCGCAGTTCACGCAGCAGGAAGTCCGCCGTGGAGAGTGCCACCCGCCGGGCGAGCGGGGAGCCGGTGGCCCGCCAGAGGTGCAGGTACGCGCGGAGCAGCAGCGCGTTGTCGTAGAGCATCTTCTCGAAGTGCGGGACGACCCAGTCGGCGTCCACCGCGTACCGGGCGAAGCCGCCGCCGAGCTGGTCGTGGATGCCGCCCCGGGCCATCGCCGCGGCGGTCCGCACGGCCATCTCCAGCGCGGCCGCCGAACCGGTCCGGGCGTGGTGGCGCAGCAGGAACTCGATCACCATGGCCGGCGGGAACTTGGGCGCGCCGCCGAAGCCGCCGCGCCGGGCGTCGAAGTCCCGGCCGAGCGCGACCAGCGCCTCGTGCAGCTCCGCCTCCCCCGGCGGGCGGTGCACCCCGCCGCCGACGGCGTACACCGAGGCGCGCTCGGCCAGATCGGTCCGGATCCGGGCGGCGACCTCGCCGACCTCCTCGCGCCGGTCCCGCCAGGCCGCGTCGACGCCCTCCAGGACCTGCCGGAAGGACGGCATCCCGTGCCGGGGCTCCGGCGGGAAGTACGTCCCGAAGTAGAACGGGTCCTTGTCGGGCGTGAGGAAGACCGTCATCGGCCAGCCGCCCTGCCCGGTCGCCGCCTGCACCGCCTCCATGTAGACGGCGTCGACGTCCGGCCGCTCCTCGCGGTCGACCTTGACCGCGACGAACCGCTCGTTGGCGTACGCGGCCAGTTCGTCGTCCTCGAAGGACTCGTGGGCCATCACGTGGCACCAGTAAATTAGTAGAAGCATAAGTGACAGGACGCATAGCCCACACTCAAGAGGATGGGCACGTCCCGTCGCTTCGCTTCATTCATCGCCTCCTCTCCCCATGGCCACCAATCCACTGGGTTGGAGGCGTGCTGGAGCAGGTACGGCGACGTCGCGTTCGCGAGTCGGTTCATACCGTCATCGTCGCATGATCCAGACCGCCCGGCGTTGCTTTCGAGCAGCCAGGCCAGGAGTAAGACCTTGAGCACAACCCGTGACCAGAACGCCATGACCAACGTCTCGCCCGAGGAAACAGGGCCGGACGATCTTGAGCTGCGCGGCAGGCCCGCCGGGCTCGCTCCGCCGGAGGAGCTTGCCCTGCTGCACCCCGACACGCCCTTCTTGATCGGCTACTCCCGCATCTCGGACGACTGGCGCAAGAACAACAGCCAGAAGGCCGCCAAGTCCGCGTGGTCGGCTGGCAAGGGCGTGGCCAACCAGCACCGCCGCAACGACCGGAACGCGGCTCGCCACGATGCCGTGATCGTCCACCGCTACACCGACAACGACCTGTCGGCCTCGAAGCGCGACGTGGTACGGCCGGACTTCCAGGCGATGCTCCGGGACCTCAAGCGGGGACACACCCCGGAGGGATACCCGGTCCACGGGGTCATCTGCGTGGACCAGGACCGCGTGCAGAGGACAGACCGGGACTGGGAGGACTTTGTCGAGGCGATCACGCTCGACCCGAGCCGGCGCTTCTACACCCCGTCGGGGCCGATGGATCTCACCGAGGAAAGCGAGATCATCAAGACGGGCATCATGGCAGTGGTCAACAAGGCCGAGTCCATGAAGAAGAAGCGGCGAATCCGCGACTGGCATCAGGACCGAATACTCGACGGCCTGCCCCACAGCGGCCCGAGGCCGTTCGGCTGGGAGGAGGACCGGGAGAATCTGCGGCTGCCCGAGTCAGACTTCCTAGCGTGGGCTATTGACGAGCGCATCAAGGGCAAAGCGGTAAAGACCCTCTGCATCGAATCGAAGCGGCGAGGATTGACGGGCACTCGCGGACATGATCTCGTTCCGCAGACACTCACGCAGATGATGACCGCCCCTCGTGTGTGCGGATACCGCGCAAACCGCGGTGACCTCGTCCTGGATGACGACGGCGAGCCGGTCGTGGGCGTCTGGAAAACCGTGACGACACCGGAAAAGTGGCGTGCGGTGTGCGCCACCTTCGGGCCGGGGAGCACCTACCTTGCCCGTGGCTCGGGAACGCCGAGGATCACTGGAATCCCGAAGACGGTCAAGTACCTGGGTTCGACGCTTCTCCGCTGCCAGTACCGCATCGAGGAGGAGAAGGACGGGGCGGTCACGACGCGCGTCTGCAACGAGCCCATGGGCGGGACGAAGGCCGCGAGCAAGCGGAGCCCGTACGTCTACACCTGCTCGACGTGCTCGCGCAACGCGATCTCCGGTCCAATGGTCGATCAGCAGCTCCAGCGCCTGGTGCTGGCGAAACTGAAGAAGGCCCAGGCCACTTTCATTCCGGTCAAGGTCGCATGGCCTGACGAGAAGAAGCTCCAACAGAAGGCGGACAAGCTCGCCGAATTGGAAAAGCAGTGGCAGGACGACGAAGTCCCCGACTCAATGTTCTACCGTTTGGCGCCTCCCTTGGAGGGGGCAATCAAGAAGCTGCGCAGTGAGCGAGCCAAGTTCGAATTGGCGGCAGCGACGAAAAACGAGGCACCTAACGACGTGGCCAAGAAGTGGGTCTCCGGCGAGTATGACCTTTCGCAGAAGCGTCAGGTGTTGTTCGAGATATTCGCCGCCGTCCAGGTTCTTCCTGGACAGAAGGGGAACAAGACACCGAACCCCAAGAGGCTCATCCCTGTGTGGAAGTAACAGCCCCGGGCCTGAACGGATTGTGCTCCGTGGGCAAGCGGCGGTGACGACAATTCCCGGATGCCGTCACCGCCGCTTGCCCCGGATTCGCTTGAACCAGGACGGAGGCCGCCGCAGTGCCCGGCCCGGCGTGGTCGACCTCACCTCGCGGTCGGTCTCGCTCGCAGGGCGCGCGCCGTACGGTCGGAGGGGGACCAGGACCGCGAGCACGAACGGGACGAACGGTGGAGCACGACACGGGGGCCTCCATGATGGCCACCTGCACTCAGTGCAGGAGCGTAATCGAGCGGGCCCCGCACCCCTCCGGCGCCTGCTTCGGGTGGCCTTGTCACGCCCGCCCCCGACCCGAGGCCGCCGCCCGGCTAGAACTCCTTCTCCAGCCCGGCCTCGACATCGTCCTGCCCGGCGCCCGGCAGGCGGCAGAACCCTCCGAACAGGCCCAGTCCTCCGAGCCCCGCCGTCCGGCCAGGCTGAGCCGCCGCCGGCACCCTCCCGCCCGTATCCGTGTCGAAGCCGTCACCGCCACCGCTGCCCCGCGTCAGCGCTGAGACCTGACGCTCGACCTCGACCTGGTTGCCCGGGTAGCCCCCCGGGAGACTGTGGCGGTCAGGAAGCCGCGGTGCTGACGTAGTGGCGGGTGAGGAGGTCCTCGGCCCACCCCGCACCGATGCTCAGGAGCGTCCCGCCGGGCAGGTCTTCGACGGACGGCAGGTCGTAGCCGTACTTCCCCGTGGGCTCCTGGTACTGGGTGAGCCAGGAGAAGAGCTTGCCGATCCGGTCGCCGTCGGCCAGGTTGTTGTACCGCTCAAGTCCGGATTGGACCCTTCCCTCCAGCCCGTCCCTGTCCGCGACCTGCTCGATGATCCAGTCCACCGTCACGTCCTTGGCCGGCGGCTGATCTCGCCCGGTGTAGACGGTCAGCGCGATGGTCGGAAGCGCGAAGCTCCACGGCCCCGAGCTGTACCCCTCCGGGGTGTTGACCGGCTCCAGCACGGCGGCGGCTCGGCGCACTGAGTCATGCCAACGGTGCTCCAGCCAGCCTGCCTCTGGCATCTCGTACGCCAGCCGACCCGCCTGCCACCACAAGCTCTGCACGTCCATACCCACAACCTAGGGCTTCCACCTGCCTGCCGAGGCCGAACACCGCAAGCACCGTGATGGTCGGCCGGTCGCCTTCGTGGACAGGGGCAGTGGCTCCAGCCGATCGCCCGCCCCTGGTGCATGGTCACGCTGAGGACAGCCCAGAAGCGCCGAAGATCAATTAAGGCGCCGTCGCTCAAATTCGATCTTGGAATCATCACACTGAGTGGCGTGACCTTCGCAACATGCCCGAACCGGACGTATCGAACTTTCCTCCTTGTACGATAAATCGTGGCCGCCGATCGACCGGCCACCGCGCACCTCAAGCACAGGCTCCTGACTACTGGCACCTCGCTACGAGCATCGGGGTGGGGCCGCCGGTGAACACCAGCATTTCAATGGAGCGATTATGCGTTGGCGTAGAGGGCGTTGGCGTAGAGGGCGTTGGCGTAGGGCGGTTATGCGCTGGCATGGAGAACCTTCGCAGCGCGCGCTCGTGAAGGAATGCGAGAGACTGCTCACGGGTCTCCCTATCCCCGCTCCTTTCAGCATTGAGGCGCTGGTGCAGAATATGGAGCGGGCGCTGGGTCGCCAGATTCGGCTAGTGCCTCTGGATGACCCCGATGGGGGATTGGGAACGGCATGTGGCCTCCGGGTTAAAACGCCGGAGTTCACGCTCATTCTCTATCGCCGCCGTTCAAGCCGAAATCAGACCGAGCACATCATCCTGCACGAGCTTGCGCACGAGTGGCTGGACCACGGGACCACCCTTACCTGCGCCGAGATCGAGCGATACGTCCCTGAACGTATCCGGCTGGAAGTGATTCGTCGTTTCCCGTCGACCGTGGTACAAGGGCGGGTGGACTTTGACAGCCCCGAGGAGAAGCAGGCCGAGATTTCGGCCTCGTTGATAAAGCGGTTGGCGCGCCGCCAGTCGGTTGCGGGTGATGACATGGTCAGCCTCTTGGAGTCCTCGCTTGCCCATCCTGTTGCTCCGCCCCGGCGCATACGCTAGAAGCGATTGGAAGGCGACCGTCGAGGCCCTTTCTCCGGCCTCACAACTCAGTAGACAGCCCACTCAATTGCAATTAAGACCGCGGCCTGCCGGCCTTCGAGGCCGGGGTAAGTGCAGCCTGCTCAGACAGTACTGGTTAGATGTCGGAATACTTTAAATACCTGACCGCGGCAGTGATGACCGTGATCGTCGTCTGGCGATTCCCCGCAGTTCGCTACGGTGACTTTCACCGCCGGGCACTCTGGGGCGGCTACGCGGGATTCGCTGTAGCGCTGTGGCTCTATACGCCGGCAGTAATGAGTGTCGCGGATCGAATCCCCGTGGTGGACCTCGATGCCCTGCTGAGGCACTTCGCCAGCACTGCGGCGACCATCGCAGCTCTGACCTATGTGGCCACCAGCTACGGGAAGAGCACGAAGGCAGTGGTCCCCCGTCACGTAGCGGTCACGCGCTGGATCGCCCGCGCGTCCTACAAGGCGGGGGCTGTAGGCGTCACTCTCCTCACGGTTCTGTTTTTCACCGCGGTGGACCGCAGAGAGAAGAGCCAGGATTTCCTCATCGACCACGCTGGACAGTGGGGAGTGGCGGTCTACATGACCGTCTTCTACTTCTTCCCGCTTGTCACAGCAACGGTGTGCGGTTATCAGTGGACCCGGGCAGCGCGACAGGCCGAGACCACGAGCATGCGTATCGGGCTGCGTTTGATGGGGATTTCGATGTGGATGGGACTGGTCCATTCGCTGGCCCGTCCCGGCCTCCTGTGGGTCGCGGTGGCCTTCCCTCTGAGCCCCTCCACAGTGCAGTTTGTCGTAGACGCCGAATCTATGTGGATGAACCTGCTTTTCCTTATCGTCGCCGCCGGAGCGAGCATTCCAACCACCCGTGCGGCGGCAGGCCGGTGGAAGACGTGGCGGACCCTGGCCAGGATCTACCCGCTCTGGTTTGACCTGGTGAAGGCGTTTCCAGGTACGAGCCTGTATCCGCCTGGGGGGCGCTTCACGGAACTTGTGCACATGCGCGTTCCCATAGACGTTCGCCTCGACCGGTGGACCCAGGATATTGCCGACGCTTGCGAGAAGTTGCGCTATTACGCTCCGCGAGACCTGATGTTCGCCGCCGAGGATGCTACCGCTTCGCGTTCTGATCCCGAGCCGGCCGCAGAGGCGTACTGGATTAAGGCCGCGCTCCGGGCCGTTGACACCATGCCAGCGGGTGCGGACGCTTCTGCCCCTCTGCGGGAGAAGCCTTTCGTTGACACCGACAGTGAAGCGGCGTGGCTCGCACGCATCAGCGCGGCCTATTCAGGTATCACCGATGATCAGGCAGATGAGCTCCTCGTGGGCGCGGCAAGAGTGGGGATCGAAGCGGATCTTTAGCCCGCGATGAGTTCCGCCGGGTTATTCCTGGGGCAGTCTCATCCTCGGGGCGCCGGGTCATGGTGATCTTGATTAGCGTGTCGGCGAGTGATATTTGGCACCCTCCGCCGCATGAACTCGTTTGGTACCGTGGGTGTGCGGACAGATAGGTCTTGATCCGCCCACAGGTGAACCCTGGCCTGCGACGCACACCTAATGCCGTCGCCATACGTAGCCGGGGCCGTGACGCTGTCCTGTCTTGACGAGCGTCCGAAATCTCAGCAATCACTGGAGTTCCCGCATGTCCAACCGCACTGGCCTCATCCTCGACTTCGGCGGAGTGCTGACCACGCCGCTGCTGCCCGCCGTGCTCGCCTTCGAGCAGCGCGAGGGCCTGCCGCAGGGCGCCTGCCTCACCGCCCTGTACAAGGACGAGACGGGCGTCCGGATCACCAGCGACCTGGAGCGCGGAGCGGTCTCCCAGACCGAGTGGAACGAGTTCGCCGGCAAGATGCTGGGTGTGTCCCCCGACGGCCTGATGGGCCGCATCTTCGGCGACCTTCGCCCCGAGCCGCTGCTGATCAACGCGGCTGCCGCCGCGAGGCGGGCCGGGATCAAGGTGGGCATCCTGTCCAACTCCGTGGGCCTGGCCCCGTGGGACCTGTACGACGGCTACGACCTGGAGCGGCTGTACGACGTCGTGGTGATCTCCGAGCAGCACCTGATGCGCAAGCCCGACCCGGGCCTCTTCGAGATCACCCTCAAGCTCATGGACATGCCCGCGTCCGAGTGCATCTTCGTCGACGACACCGAGGCGTACGTCAAGGCGGCAGAGCAGCTCGGCCTCGCCGGAGTGCACAACCAGGACCCCAAGCAGACGGTGGCCACCCTCTCCGACCTGCTCGGCGTGGACCTCACCGCGGCGTAGGCCGGCACCTCGGAGTACCGAGGTCAGGAACAGTGAAGGGACTGCGGCGTTGCCCCACGGGGGCAACGCCGCAGTCCCTTCACTGTTGTCGGCAAGGTCGTGACACGGCTCGTGCTGGCATGGTCCATGCGCTGCCGACGGTCCGCGTCAGACACGGTCCTCGCAGATCGAGGCTGGCGAGGACCGCTTGCCGATGGCGTCAGTCCCCGTCCTGCACCTCTGGCAGCTTGTGCTTCAGCTCTCCGACGAGATCGTTGATCTTGGCCATCATCTCGGCGGACAGGCCCCCGCCATTGCCGCGGGCAGCCAGCCCGAGAATCTGTCCCCGCTGAATCGAACCGAGGAAGCGGACGGCCTCCAGGAACTCCCGGGCCGCCGGGTCAACCTCGGCATCGTCCTGGAAGAGGGAGACGTCGACCTGGAGCGCCTCGGCCAGGCCGGCGCGCACCACCTCGGAAGCCTCGGTTGTGAGGCCCGCGCGAAGGGCGGCGATGTCCTCGACTGCAACGACTGGCTCGCCCGCGTGATCGTTCACGACCCGCGCGATTTCCTCGTCTGAGGGCGCCTCCTGGCCCACGTACCCGTGCTCCAGGAGGTAGTTGATCTTCTCGCCGACCGTGCGGGGTGCTGATGCCCGCTCGTCACCCGAGGTCCCGGGGCGGAGCCCGAACGAGCAGTCCTGGGCTTCCAGCAGGGCCTCTTCGGTCACCCCGTACGCCGCCGCGAGCGGCGACACGTAGTCGTCTCCGAGCCGGCGCCGACCGGACTCGGCGTTGGCCACCGGCACGCGGCTGGTCCCAAGGACCGCGGCGGCCTGCGCCACGCTGAGGCCGGCGTCGCATCGCAGGAGTTGTAGATCCGCGGGGCCGTCGTGGGGGAAGAGGTCGTCCAAGGGCTCGCCGAGTGCTGCTGCAATCGCAGGCAGCTTCTCGCCCTTGGGGAAGTCCTGGCCGCTCTCCCATTTCGCCACGGCGGGGGCGGTGACGCCCACTGCGGCGGCTAGCTCACCCTGGTTGAGGTCCTTGCCCCGCCGGACAGCGCGTACGCGCTTGCCGTCGAACTGACGTGGGGGCACATGAACTCCAGAGATGCGATCGGGCAGGTCGGGGGCGGCGGCAGGGTACCCGCTGTCCAGGGTTGATACTTCTAGGAAAATAATGTAAGTTTAGGTATCGAACCTGATGGTCGGGCCTGCTCCCTCTATGGTGCCAGCCTCCCGGGACTCCCGTGCATGCTGCACTGCCGTGCTTGCTTGCGCAACAGTCCACTGGAGGAACTCGGTGCCGCAAGGAGCGAGCCCGGCAGGAATCAGGGCGACATGAGACCGGCGCCCTGGAGCTACCAACTCCTGGACGCCGGGCTGGCGCACCCGAAGGGGCGCCGGTTCACTACTGCGCGGGCAACGGAACTTCTTTGGCGAGAGGCCGCTGCGCGCGTTCCTAGCAACCATGGAGTATCGCATGCTTGCCATGCCGAAGGGAACCCCTCCCTCAGTAGCTGGCCCCAACCAGCTGCGGCTCGCCGCTGACATCAGCGGCGTCCGCCTCTTCTCCGCTCCGGACGGCAGCCAGGCCGCAGGCCGGCCAGCCGGGCCCGAGCGCGGAGAAGAAGCCGCGCCCTGCGCGTGCACGCCCCCTCTCTTGTCCGGGCCCTCGAACCCGGCCGTGTTCCTCCGGCCGGAAGCGTGAGGGCGGCCGTGGCCGACGCTGACGACCTCGACGCCTCCATTGACGCCTGGGTGAGCGCACAGCTCGACGCCTCGCCGGACTGGGACCAGGAGAAGTGGGAGACGCTGGGGAAAATCCTCGACGTCGAGTTCTCGGTCCCCGGCGATTCGCGCGTCTACAACTTCGCGAAGCCTGTTACCGAAATCTCGGTCGACAGCGAAGCCGCGTAGTTCACGCCTCCCCATTCAGGAGGGCTGCAACAGCTCTCGATTCACTTTCTCGCACCGGGCCGGATACGGCGCCCGTGTGCCGCTAGCACCATGAGGCGAAATGCGAACCACAATATCCGACCTCTCTGAGGCGGCTTTGCGGGGCGATTGGGGCCCCCTCATAGAGGAATCCGGGAAGGCCCGGGGGAAGCACTGGGCCGAGGATGCCCGGTGTTCCGGTCGGGATACCAGCATGTTCTTCCCTCTCGGGGACGGCCCGCAGGCTGAGCCGGTGGAGACAGTGGAACGGCTGGGCCTTTCTCTGGTCAGGCCGCTGAATATGTGCGCTGCCTGCCCGCTGACGACAGCTGCCCGTTGCCTTATCGAGTCCTTGAGGGACGACGAGGAATTCGGGATTCGCGGGGGCCTGATCGCCTCGGAGCGATCCGCTCTGCGTGCCAGTTGGCAGCAGCGCATGGACAAGGGCGCTGTGCGGCGAGCCCTGCGGGGCTCTACCGCAGCGTTGAGCAAGGCTGAGCGCGCGGAGGTGATCGCCCGGTTCGCGGCGGACTCCACGATGGACGCCGCCGCCGTGGCGAGGGGGCTCGGGATCACACACGAGTACCTGTTGAAGCTGGCCCGGGTTCATCGGCAGAAGCAAAGGACCGAACTGGCCGCGCCGCCGGTTCGAAGCATTGACGCTGCCTGACGGCGGCGAGGAAACGATTCTTCCCGCAGGGAATTCCTTGCAGCCCTGGAGCCTCCTCATGCCTCAGAACGACCTTAAAGCCTCGACGCGGACAAGCCTCGGCGATGCAATCGGCGAGATTGCGCCCACTGCGGTTCTTGTCCGGATCTTCCCGCCGCGACGGGCCGCCACCTACCTGTTCGAGCCGGATTTCTATCGCACGTTCCTCGACCGCAAGGTGGAACAAGGCGTGGAACGGTTGGTCCGCCGGGCTTTCGACAGCGTCGCGGACTGGCGACTCGCCCACGACTTCTACCTTCCGACCGGGGAGCTTTATCTCACCCCGGAAGCGCACCAGAACGGGTACATCCCGGAAGACGACCAGTCCTTTGGCCTCATGCCGGCGCGGCGCATAGCGATATTCGAAGGGAACGGCGCATGAGCGAGATAGCCACGGACCTGGTCTGGTCGAAGTCCGAGTCGCGCCGGGGGTCGCGGCTCGTCCTGCTCGCTCTCGCCCGGGAGGCGGACGATCAGTGCCGTGCAACCTTGACCCTGGAGGATATATCGCGGCTGACCGGGCTCACAGTCCGCTCGATCACGACGTGCCTCGGTGACCTCGCATCGCTCGGGGAAATCAGCCGGGAGCGCGGCGGCGGAGCGTTCAATCCCAGCAGCTACTCGATCCTCCTCGGCCAGGCCGGCGGCGCTACGGCGCACGCCGGGACGGAACTTCCCACTTCGGGCTCCGGTCTGCCGCAATCAGGAGACAGGTTCCCGGAAGGGGATTCCGGGAAAGCCCCTTCGGCTCCCTCAAGTTGGAAGTCTCTTCATGGAGATCCGGAAGTTTCTTCCTCGCGTGCGCGTGGTGGTAATACTCCCTACGGGAGTATTACCACCACCAAAAAGCAAGCTAGCTTTCCTGATTCAAACCTCCGGGAAGTTCCGGCCGGACAGGATTCGGTCGAGGTCCCGGAGGGCTCCAAGGAGCTGGTGGCGGCGATGACCGGAGCCGGGATGGTCGTCGGCTGGCGGCTGACCGGCCCGGAGTGGGACCGGGTAACAGCTCTCTCGGCCCGCTGGGGGCACGAACGCCTGGTCGAGATGGTCGCCCGGCGCTGGAACGCCGACCGCCCGCCGCTGTCCGCCCGCTACCTGCTCCGCATCTGGGCGGATCTGCCGGACCAGGCCCCGGAACCGGCCGCACAGACCAACGTCGTCCCGCTGCGGCGGCAGCCCGGGAGCTGGGTTCCGTACCAGGACACCGCCCAGCCCAGCGCCTACCGGAACGGATTTTGATCATGGCCCACCCAGAGCGCGCGGGCAGCGCCGCATCCCTGCGGGCCATGGAACGGATACTCGCAGCGAGAGGGCTCCCGGTCGTGCCGGAAGAGATCAACGACGACTCGTCAGAGGCGAACCCGGGTGACCGGCAGTGGCACCACCGGGCCCGCGCCGAGTACGCGCTGAGCCGCTGGAGCGCCGCGACGCCGCCCCGGTACCGCGACGCGGAGGCCACCCTCCCGGCGGTCGCGGCCTGGGCCGATCGCGCGCTGGCCGACAACGCCGCCGCCGGTGCCCTGCTCCTGACCGGCCAGACCGGCACGGGCAAGACGCACGAGGCGTACGGGGCACTGCGGAGGATCGCCGCCGGCGGCCCGGACCGGTTCGAGGTGCTCTGCGTGAACTCCGCCGACATGTACGGCAGGCTCCGGCCCTCCCAGGTCATGGGCGCTGCCGAGCGTGAGCTGCGACGGCTCAGCGAAGTGCAGTACCTGCTGCTGGACGACCTCGGCACGGCGAAGGCTTCGGAATGGGTGGAGGAGGTGACGTACCGGCTCATCAACTACCGGTACAACCACTGCCTCCCGACCGTCATCACGTCCAACCTGCCCGCCCGGGACGAGAGCGGGCCGGACCTGACCGACTTCGTCGGGGCCCGGGTGGCGAGCCGACTGGCCGAGATGGTGACCAGCCTCGTCCCGATGATCGGCGCGGACCGTCGGCGCGGCGGGAGGGCGGCCTGATGCCCGTTCGCCTGCGCGGAGCGGCGCCGGACGCCGCAGCCCTGTCCACAGCCTGTGCATACGTGGGGCCCCTCAGCCCGTACGCGAACCCGTTCACGGCCGGGGACCGCCGCCCTTCACCGGCCGGGACGCCGATGGACGCGGCGGAGGCGGTGGACCTGTTCGCCGCCACCCTCCGGGGCCCGGTGGGCCGCTTCTACGCCGACGAGTTCGCCCGCGAGCTCCGCGACCTCGACCTCATGTGCACTTGCCCCCTCGACGTGCCGTGCCACGCGGACGTCCTGCTCCGTCTCGCCAACGCCCCCGGCGGCGGCAACACCATCTCCACCAGCAACTCCAAGGAAGGCCCTCCGATGCTCCACCCGATCATGGTCTGCGCGGCCGAACAGCTCACGGCCGGCGAGAAGCGGCGGACCGCCGCTCGGGAAGACGCCTTCCGCACCTGGGGCCCCCGGTCCGTCGAGGCTGCGGCCCGGTACGCCCACCGGCTCCTCGGCGCTGAGGCGGCCACGCTGGAGTGGCAGACGCTGGGTCTCCTCTCCTTCGAAGAGCACCTCCAGGCGTTCACCTCGCTCGACACCGTCGGCGGCCAGCACCTGGAGCTGTACTTCTCCGACCAGGGCGGCACGGAGTCCATCACGCTGCGGGTGTCGTGCATGAGCTGCCCCAGCCAGCACGTGCACGAGGTGACCTCCCTCGAACAGCTCGGACGGCTGCTCTCCCAGACCCCCGTCTGGCCGCTCATCAACCCGAGCAACGGGGGCAACCGCTGATGTCCCACACCTACATAGACCCGGTGACCAGCAACTCCCAGTCCGCGGTCCCGCTGCGGAGCATGACGGCCTGGGACCGGACGGCGATCGTCCTGCTCGGCGCGGCCGGCTTCGCGTTCAGCTACGACGCGCTGCGGCAGATCGCGGTGGCGATCCACGCGCGGGAGGCGTTGAGCTACCTGTTCCCGCTGTTCGTAGACGGGTTCATTGCATACGGGGTCAGGGCGATCATCCTCCTCCGCCACCAGCCGTTCCTGTCCCGCCTCTACACCTGGTTCCTGTTCCTCGCGGCCACGGCGGCGAGCCTGGGAGCGAACGCGCTGCACGCCATCACACTGAACCGCGGTCCGCAGTCCGCGCAGTCCGCACTGCACCTCACGGACGAAGTTGTCGGAGTGCTGTCGATGCTCGCGCCGTTGGCCCTGGCGGGCTCGGTCCACCTGTACATCCTGATGACGCGGACCGCCGAGTTGTCCGTCCGGGACGGCGCGGAGGGCGGTCCCGGACCGGTCCGCGAAGCCGTCCAGCCGCCTGCGAGCGTCACCGAGAGGCCGGAGTCCCACCCGGCGGAGACCGGGCCGACGGCCCCGGTGACGGCCGTCCCGTCCGCGCCGTCCGCTGCTGTCCCCACGGTCGTTGACCTGCGGAAGTCCGGAAACGGCCAAGGACGCGCACCTGCTGCGGACGGCCCCGGTGTGCACCCGTCCGCAGCGGCGGACCCGGCGGACGAGGGTGAGGTCCTGGCGGACGTGCGGCCCGCCGGTGTCGCGGACGGCGAGGTGCTGGCCCCCGCTCCCGCTGCTGCTGAGGCCCCGGTTCCGGAGCCGGTCCGCGACCGCGCGGACGGCGGCGAGCCGTCCGTCCCGGACGACGCCGAACCCCCGCAGGAGCAGGAGTCGCTGCCGTCCCCGACTGCCGCTGAGGCCCCGGTTCCGGAGCCGGTCCGCGACCGCACGGACGGCGGCGAGCCGTCCGTCCCGGACGACGCCGAACCCCCGCAGGACCGGGAGACCGACGACGACGAGTGGCTTGAGGATCTGCTGCCGGTGGCGATGGCCGCCTACCAGGAGAGCGGCAGGATCAGCCGTGACGCGATCAAGGAGGCCGTCCGCGCACACCAACCGATCAGCAACGATCGGATGGGGGTCCTCCTGGCCCGGTTGAAGGACCAGGTGGACCAGCGCACGGCCGCCCCCGCCGGTGCCTCCAGCGCTCTTTGGTGATCTCATCTCATTGGTGCCGCGCGGGGGCGGGGGGGGGCGCCCCCCCCCCCCCCCCCCCCCGCTGGGCCCGTAGGGAGGGGCATTTTGGGGCGACGGCCAAAACCCCCCCCGCGGGCGCCCCCCCCCCAGGGGGCCCGCC